>DASVXN010000001.1:0-9135 GCA_036392635.1 Sphingomicrobium sp.
AGATGTTATTAAACTTGTGGTCGACGATGAAGTAGAAGCGCTTCAGCTCGGTCTGCGTGCCGTTCTGGCCGTTGTTCGTCTTCAGGACGGCAAGATCCGTCGCCGTCTGGTGGATGTTGCTGACGTTGAAGAAAGCCTTGCCGCCGATGGTGGTGTTCGCGAACCAGCCGCCCTTGATCGCTTTCTGGAGCGGCGGGACCTCGTCTGCCACTTTGGTCACTTGAGCCTGCGCGGCCTGGGTCTGGTTCAGCGCCGTCATCGCCTGGGTCTGTGCTGCCACGGCTGCGGTTTGCGCCGTCTGGGCCTGCTGGGCAGTTGCCTGCTGCGCGGCTTCAGCCTGGTCGAGCCGCTGGGTCAAAGCGTCGATCTTCGCTTCCAGAGCCCTGATCTGAGCATCCCGCGCGTCGGTCGCATGCCTAGCTGAAACGTGCTTGCGCGCCTTCGCCTCCGCAGGAGCAGCTCCGACGGCTGCGATAACTGCAAGCGCGGCTCCGGCGGCTAGCCGATGGTGGACGTTCATTCTGGTGGCCCTTCTTGTTTTCCGCCCCCCCGTGGAGCGCTTCCCAACAGGCGAGTTCGTGAACTCAGCTGTGCCGCTAGTCGGCATCAACAGATGGTTCTGTGACTGGCGCTTGTCAGTTTTGTGACGGCGGGCGCGGCGGCGCTCATCGTCACGGGCGCGGCCATCGAAACGCAACCCGCGGGTCACGCGGCTGTCATGGCCGACCCGTAGCCCCGCCGTGATGACGCAAGGTCATCTCAGCTTCCCAAGGGGGTACTTCATCATGAACATAGTCATTCGATCCGCATTCCTGATCGCGGCGTCGACGACGCTCGGCGTTGCGGCGAGTGCGAGCGCCACGACCGTAACGGGCGCCGGCTCGACGTTCGTGTACCCGGTGCTTTCGCGCTGGGCTCTGGATTACAAGAAGTCTGCAGGCGACGAGATCAACTACCAGTCGATTGGTTCGGGCGGCGGCATCGCGCAGATCAAAGCCGGCACCGTGGACTTCGGCGCGACGGACAAGCCCTTGGCAAGCGAAGAGCTTGCCAGCGCGGGACTCGCCCAATTCCCGGTGGTGATCGGCGGCGTTGTGCCGGTCATCAACATCCCGGGTGCGCGCCCCGGTCAGGTAAAGATGAGCGGGGCCGTGCTTGCCGACATCTATGCCGGCACGATCAAGATGTGGAACGACCCGCGGATCGCGAGACTGAACCCCGGGCTCCACTTCCCGGCCAAGGCAATCACGCCGGTGCATCGCTCCGATGGCTCGGGTACCACCTTCAACTTCACCCATTACCTCAGCCAGGTGAGCCCCGGCTGGAGGTCCAAGTTCGGCGAGGGAACGACCGTTTCATGGAACGGCGGGATCGGCGGCAAGGGCAACGAAGGCGTCGCAGCCTTCGTGAAGCAGATCCCCTACTCGATCGGCTATGTCGAATATGCCTACGTCGTGCAGAACAAGATGGCCTACACGCTGATGCAGAATTCGGCAGGCAAGTTCGTCGCGCCGAACGCAAGATCGTTCGCCGCAGCGGCAGCAACCGCCGACTGGTCGCACGCGCGCGACTTCAACCTCGTGATGACCAATGCGCCCGGCGCGAACTCGTACCCCATCACCGCATCAACCTTCGTACTGATGTACAAGCAGCCGAAGAATGCCTCGGGAGCCGCGGCGGCGAAGAAGTTCTTCAGCTGGGCTCTGGCGAAGGGCCAGCCGCAAGCGCTGAGCCTTGATTACGTGCCGCTGCCCGCGCCCTTGGTTAAGCGCATTCAGAGCTACGTCGGCTCAAGCATTCGCTAAGGGTTCAAGGGGAACAAAGAAACGGCCCGTCCGAGCGGCGGGCCGTTTTCATTAGTGCTCCCGGTCGAGCGAATAGCCGGCCGAGCGCACGGTGCGGATGAGGTCCGGCCTGTCGCCCGCGTTCAAGGCCTGCCTAAGGCGCCGGACGTGAACGTCGACGGTGCGCGCGTCGATGTCGGGGTCGTGACTCCAGACGGTATCGAGCAGCCGCTCGCGCGAGAAGACGCGGCCGGGGTTTTCGAGGAAATGTTTGAGGAGTCGAAACTCCGTCGGCCCCAGCGGCACATGCTGCCCGTCGCGGCGCACCCGATGCGAGGCGACGTCCATCTCGACATCGGCATAGGCGAGCAGCTCTCCGGCGAGCGCCGGGCGCACCCGGCGCAGCACGGCGCCGACACGCGCCACGAGCTCACGCGGGCTGAACGGCTTCGTCACATAATCGTCGGCGCCGGTTTCGAAGCCGCGGATGCGGTCGCTTTCCTCACCGCGCGCCGTCAGCATCATGATCGGCGTGTTCGCCGTGGTAGCGCGGCGGCGGAGGCGGCGGCAAACTTCGATGCCGCTGATGCCCTCGATCATCCAATCGAGCAGGATGACGTCGGGCTTCACTTCGTCGACAAGGATCAGCGCTTCTTCGCCGTCCCCCGTGCGGGTGACATCATAACCGGAGCGCTCAAAGTGGAAGGAGACGAGATCGGCAAGCGCGCGATCATCTTCAACCAACAGCAGGCGCTTGTTCGACATCACTTACCTCGCTGATTTGCCGGGCCGGTCCGTCATGTGCTCGCCAGTGGCCGCGTAATAGACCATCTCGGCAATGTTCGTGGCGTGGTCGCCGATCCGCTCTAGGTTCTTGGCGACGAACAACAGGTGCGCCGACTGACCGATGTTCTGCGGGTTCTCCATCATGTGCGTGAGGAGCGTGCGGAATATCGAGTCGTAGAAATCGTCCACTGCAGAATCCCGCTCGCAGACGCGGACGGCGGCTTCGGCGTCACGCTCCACGAAGGCGTTGAGGACGTTGTGCACCATTTCCACGCACATGCGCGCCATTTCCGGCAGCAGCGACAGCGGTTCGATCTTGGCGTTTTCCACGAGCGGCACGCGCTTGGCGATGTTCTTGGCATAGTCACCGATGCGCTCGACCACGCCTGAGATCTTAAGCGCGGCCACGACGTCGCGAAGGTCCGACGCCATCGGCGCGCGCAGTGCGATGAGCTGTACTGCGCGGCGCTCCGTCTCGATCTCCAGCGCATCGAGCTTCTTGTCGTTCTGGACGACCTCCGCCGCGGCTTCGACATCGCGCTGCGTGAGGCACCGCATCGCCTCGTCGATGGCATGCTCCGCAAGCCCGCCCATCTGACTGATCAGGGCACGCAGCCGCTCGATGTCCTGGTCGAAGGCCTTGAGGGTATGTCCGGTGGACTGCTGCATTCAGACGTCTCCGATCAGCCGTACCGGCCGGTGATGTAGTCGCGAGTCCGCTGCTCGCGGGGGTTGGTGAAGATCTCGCTGGTGCTTCCGAACTCGATCAGCTCGCCGAGGTGGAAGAAGGCGGTGCGCTTCGACACGCGCGCGGCCTGCTGCATGTTGTGCGTCACGATGACGATGGTGAATCGCTCGCTGAGCTCGTGGATCAACTCCTCGACCTTCGCCGTCGAGATAGGGTCCAGTGCGGAGGTTGCCTCATCGAGGAGCAGGATCTCGGGCCGTACCGCGATGGCGCGGGCGATGCAGAGGCGCTGCTGCTGACCGCCGGAGAGCGACAAGGCGCTCTGATTGAGCTTGTCCTTAACCTCGTCCCACAGCGCCGCCTGCTTGAGCGCGTCCTCGACACGGTCGGCCATCTCCGACTTCGACATGCGCTCATAATAGTTGAGCGCGAAGGCGACGTTCGCCTTGATCGAGGACGGGAACGGGGTCGGCTTCTGGAACACCATGCCGACGAGGCGCCGCAGGTCGGACAAAGGATAGCCGCGCTCCAGCACATTACGCCCGTCGATGATGATCTCGCCGGTCGCGTACTGGTCCGGGTACATCTCGTAGATGCGGTTGATGGTGCGCAGCAGCGTCGATTTGCCGCAACCCGACGGGCCGATGATTGCGGTGACGGCATTCGCAGGCACGGCCATGTTCACGCCTTTGAGGGCGTGTCCCTTGCCGTAGTAGAAATCGAGATCGCGGATCTCGATCGCGGTCGGGACAGAGCGGGCTGGCGGCGCGCTGCTCATGTCGGCCGGCCTGATGCGAAGCGCTGAAGCGGTGTCATTCATTTGTGTTTCCCTCTGCGCGCCAACACTCGCACCGAGATGTTGAGGAGCAGCACGAAGGCGGTGAGAATAAACGCGCCCGCCCAGGCAAGCACGTGCCATTCGTCGTACGGGCTCATGGCGTATTGGAAGATCACGACGGGGACGTTGGCGAGCGGCCCGTTGAGGTCGGAGCTCCAGAACTGGTTGTTGAGCGCCGTGAACAGCAGTGGTGCGGTCTCGCCCGCGATGCGGGCAACGCCGAGCAGGATGCCGGTGAGGATCGCGCTGAGCGCCGCCTTGTAGATGATCTGGCGAGTGACGCGCCACCGCGGCATGCCGAGCGCGAAGCCAGCCTCGCGCATCTGGTCGGGCACGAGCCGAAGCGCCTCGTCAGTGGTGCGAACGATGATCGGCAGCAGGATCATCGCCAGTGCAAGCCCGCCGGCATAGCCCGAGAAGTGCCCCGCGGTTGTCACCACCAGCTGGTAGATGAAGAGGCCGATGATGATCGACGGAGCGCTCAGCAGGATGTCGTTGATGAAGCTGACGACCGCCGCCAGTCGCGTGTAGCGGCCGTGCTCGGCAAGGTAGGTTCCCGCAGCGACGCCGATCGGAGCACCGATGAGAAGACCGAGCAGGATCATCACGGCACTGCCGTAAAAGGCATTGAGCAGGCCGCCGCTGGCCCCCGGCGGCGGCGTCATCTCACGGAACAGCGCCGGCGTCAGTGCCGCCGCGCCCTCGGAGAGCGTCGTCCAGAGTATCCAGGCGAGCCAAACCAGGCCGAACACGGTTGCGGCCGTAGCGAAGGCGAAGGCCGCGACGTCGGCGGCGCGGCGGCGGGCTGGTATTGCCATCCTAGTGAGTCCGTCCGAGCTGGCGGTTGATGCGCAGCAGCAGGAGCTTGGCGATCGTGAGCACGATGAACGTGACCACGAACAGCAGGAACCCGAGCGCGATCAGCGAGGAGCGATAAAGCTCCGAGTCCGCCTCGGTGAACTCGTTGGCGATTGCGGCGGCGATCGAGTTGCTCGGCATCAGCAGGGAGGCAGAAAGATCGTGCGCGTTGCCCAGCACAAAGGTCACGGCCATCGTCTCGCCCAGCGCCCGACCGAGGCCGAGGAAGACGGCGCCGATGATCGCCGAGCGCGTGTACGGCAAGGTGACGCGGCTGAGGATCTCCCAGCGCGTGGAGCCGAGCGCTACCGCGGACTCGCGGAGCGCGGTCGGGACGGCGCTGAACACTTCGCGAGCAACCGACGAGATGAAGGGGATCACCATGATCCCCAGCACGATGCCGGCGGTGAGCATGCCAATGCCAATCGGGGGCCCGCTGAAGAGCGCCCCGATCACCGGCTTGCTGCCGAGGTGTTCGGTTAGCCACGGCTCGACATGGGCCGCCATGAACGGCGCGAAGACGAACAGGCCCCACATGCCGTAGATGATGCTCGGGATCGCCGCGAGCAGCTCGATGGCGATGGAGATCGGACCGCGCGACCAGCGCGGCGCGATGTCGGTCAGGAAGAGCGCGATGCCGATGCTGACCGGGACCGCGATGATCAATGCGATCGCCGAGGTCACCAGCGTACCGTAGATCGGCACGAGGGCGCCGAATTGGCCGGCGCCGACGTCCCAGTCCCTGCCCGTGATGAAATGCCACCCGAACGTCTGGAAGGCGAGCCGGCCGCCCCAGGCCATCGACGCCGCCGTTCCCGCGAGCAGGATCAGCACGAACCAGGCGGACGCCGCCGTGACCAGCTGGAACAGCCGGTCGGCGCCGGCGCCGCTCTTTCGTGCCGGGGGAACTAGGGCAGGGTCAGTGGCAACCGTCGCGTTCACTTGATGTTGGAGCCGATGTAGCTTTCGATCTGCTGGACCAGCGGGCCCGGCAGCGGAACATAGTCGAGCTTGTTAGCCTGGGCCGAACCCTTCTCCAGCGCATATTTGAAGAAGGCGATCGCGGCCTGCGACTTTGCCTTGTCCTTCGGCTGCTTGGGGAGGAGGATAAAGGTGGTCGCAGCGATCGGATAGGCCTGAGCGCCCGACGCATTGGTCATCACCAGGTTGAAGTCCTTGGCATTCGCCCAGTCGGCTGTTTGTGCGGCGGCACCGAAGGCGGCTGCGCTCGGCGCGACGAACTGGCCGGCAGCGTTCTGCAGCAGCGCGAACGACATCTTGTTCTGCATGACATAGGCATATTCGACATAGCCGAGCGAGTTCGGCAGCTGCTTCACATAAGCCGCGACGCCCTCATTACCCTTGCCGCCGACGCCCGCGGGCCATTTGACGGTCTTGCCCTCGCCCGGACCCGACTTCCACGTCGGGCTGACCTGGCTGAGATAATGGGTGAAGTTGAAGGTCGTGCCGGAGCCGTCGGAACGGTGGACGACGGCAATGGCGGCACCCGGCAGGTTCACGCCGGGGTTAAGCTTGGTGATCGCCGGGTCGTTCCAGTTCTTGACCTTGCCGGCGTAGATGTCGGCGAGCAGCGGACCGCTGAGCTTGAGCTTGCCGGCCGGGATGCCCGTGATGTTCACGACGGGGACGATGCCGCCCACGACGATCGGGAACTGGGCGAGGTTGCTCTTGGCCAGGTCATCGCTGGCGAGCGGCTGGTCGGTCGCACCGAAGTCCACGGTGCCCGCCTTCACCTGCGCAATGCCGCCGCCTGAGCCGATCGACTGATAGTTGATGTCCGCGCCGCCCTGCTTCTTGTAGTCGGCGGCCCAAGCTGAAAGGACGGGATAGACGAAGGTCGAGCCCGCTCCGGTCACGCCGACCGAACCCTGACCGCCCTGCTGATTGCCCGAATTGGAGCCGCAGGCGGCGAGAAGCGCAACGAGCGGCAGCGCAAGTGAGATCTTGTTCAACGGTCCGACTCCCATGTTCGTGTAGCCGCCGCCCTAGCGTCAGTCCGGGGAACTCCCTGTGACAGTCATGTTGCACTTTTATGACGCCGGCGGCGGTTTGCGCCCATGCCAGGAGCCGCCTATTCCCGCGGTCATGGCAAGCCGGTTCGAAACTTTCGCGGCGCTGCACGTGCCGGGCGATCCCGTGATCCTCTACAACATCTGGGACGTCGGCAGCGCGCTCGCGGTTGTGGACGCAGGAGCCAAGGCGCTGGCGACGGGCAGTCACCCGGTCGCCGACGCGAATGGCTGGCCGGATGGGCAGAACGTGCCGCTCGAGTTCGTCTTCGCGAATGCCCGGCGGATCGTTGACGCGGTGGACCTGCCGCTAACGGTCGATTTCGAGAGCGCTTATTCTATCGACGCCGAGGAGGGCGCCGCCAATGCCGCCGCGCTTAAGGAAACCGGCGCGGTCGGGTGCAACTTCGAAGACCAGGTGATCGGCGGCGAAGGCGTACACCCGCTGGAACTGCAGACCCGGCGGATCGCTGTCATTCGGCGCACCGTAGGCGCTGACTTCTTCATCAACGCCCGCACCGACCTGTTCCTGAAGACGCAGACCTACGATGACGGGCTGGTCGATCAGGTAATCGAGCGCGGGAAGGCCTTCGCCGATGCGGGTGCCAGCGGGTTCTTCGTGCCGCGGCTCGCCGACCCGAGCCAGATCGAGCGCGTGGTCCGCGAGGTGCCACTGCCGCTAAACGTCATCGCCTTTCCGGGCGCTCCCGAGAAACGGGTGTGGGCCGATGCAGGCGTGGCGCGGATCAGCCACGGCCCGTTTCCACAGCGCGCGCTCATGGCCAAGCTGACGGAAATGGCGTCGGCCGCGATCAACTAGGCCCGGCCGAACCTCCACCAAGGAAGCTTCGGTCCGGATTTCAGGACCGTCTTGCGGAACAGCTTGGCGCCGAACTGCAGGATGACGGAGATGCACAGCGTCTGCCACGCGATTGCGACGAAGTGCGGCCACCATGTTCCATCTTCCGCCGCGCGGGCGAGCATCGCCATTGGCGAGGACAGCGGGAAGACCATCGCAATGATCGCATCGAGCGAGTCGGGACGGCCGATCGCCTTGGCCGCGAAACCGAAAATCAGGACCTGCGCGAAGGTGACCGGCAGCGACATCGTCTGTACTTCGCGCGCCGTCGAAGCTTGGGCGCCGATCGTCAGGAAGGCGGCGCCGAACAGCAGATAGTTCATCGCAAAATAGACAATGGCGAGGGCGAGGAAGCCGGGCCAGCCGATCGCCGGCACCGGTAGAGATTGGACGCCCCCGTGCTTCACCATCTGGACGAACAGCGCGCCCGCGGTGATCCAGACGATCAGCGCCAGGACGGAGGCACTGAGCATCGCGAACAGCTTGCCCACGAACATCGCGTCGATGCGGACGGCGGCGGCGATCACCTCGATGATCTTGTTCGATTTCTCTTCGATCAGCTGAGACAGCACCATGGTCGACAGCATCAGGGTCAGAAGGAACAGGCCCATCTGCGCCACGTACGCTGTAGTCATGCGATCATTGGCGTTCGAGCCAGGAGAGGCTTCGACCTTGGTGACAGCAAGCTCGGGCTCTGTCTGGAGATTGCCGGAAAGCGCTGTCGAGATCAGCAGCCGGAGCTGACCGGTGGTGCCAGGATCGCTGCCGAGCGAGCCGACGATGTGCGGGTGCTCGAGCCCGCCGGTCAGCACGGCGCGAAGCGGCGGGTGGCCGCCGGCCAGCAGCTTCTTTTCCTGCGCGGCAGCATCGCGCTCCGGCTCGAAGTGCACCAGCTTGAGGAGATTGCCCTCCGGAATCGCCTGACTGAGCTGCTTGCGGGCAGCGTCCAGCCGCTGGAACTCGGCGGCCGGTCCGACGACGCCGATCACTGGCTGCTCCGCCCGGCTCGCGACGCGGGCGCCGATGCCGCCGAACACGCCGCCCATCAGCAGCGGGAACAGCGGCGCCAGCAAGAAGAAGATGAAAGCCTTGGAAAGAACGGTCGCCGAAAAGTCTCGCCGGGCGATCACGAAGGCGGAGCGGACGAATCGCATCATTCCGGCTTCTCCTGACCCATTGCCGCGGCAGCCGCATCACCGGCGATCGAAACGAAGGCGTCATGCAGGCCGGGACGCTCGATGGCGAGCGTCTCGATGCCGGCCGCGCCGTCGATCAGCGCTTTGAGCAGCGGC
>DASVXN010000002.1:0-4377 GCA_036392635.1 Sphingomicrobium sp.
GCGATCACGAAGAAGGGCTTGAGGAACTCAGACGGCTGGACCTGACCGACGCCGAATTCGATCCACCGGCGCGCGCCATTATGCTCCGGCCCGATCAGCGGAACGAAGACCAGCAGCACGAAGAAAAACGCCGCCCCGAAGAGCGACAGCCGCCGGGCGCGATCTTTCGGCATCATCGAAATGCCGATCATGACCGGCACGCCGATCGCAATCCATGCGAGCTGCCGCCAGAAGTAATAGAGTTCCGAGAAGCGGACGCTGCCGCCCGAATAGCGATGACCCGCAGCCGGCGACGCCGCGGCAACCGCGATCAGCCCGATGGCGATCAGGACCGTGACCAGCAGCAGCAGGACCTTGTCGATCTCCCAGAACCAGCGGCCAATGGGACTCGTGTCCGAGCGGCCGTAGCGCTCGGGATCGATCAGCGCAGCCTTGGCCTTGATCTGGCCCGAGATGGTCTTGATCATAATTCCCCCACCAGCCGCCTGAACTGGTCCCCACGGTCCTCGAAGTCGCGGAACTGGTCGAAGCTCGCGCAGGCCGGCGACAGGAGCACCGTATCACCGGGCACAGCATCCGCAGCCGCTTCGCGCAACGCGACGTCCAGTTTTCCACAATTTTTCACAGGGATGTGAGGACTTAACAGCCGCTCGAACAGCTCCGCCGCCTCGCCGATCGTGTAGGCCGACGCGACATGCCCGAAGTAGGTCGCGCATTCATCGAGGCTGTCGGTCTTCGCCTGCCCGCCGAGGATCCAGCGGATGCGCTCGAACGCCGCGAGCGCTGGCGCGGTGGCGGTCGGGTTGGTTGCCTTGCTGTCGTTGACGAAGAGGACGCCATCGCGTTCGCGGATGCGCTCCATGCGATGTGGGAGACCGGGGTAGCTGCGGAGGCCTTCCTCGATCTCGCCTTCACCGATCCCGATGTGCCGACAAACCTCAATGGCGGCGGCCGCGTTTTGCGCATTGTGCGGGCCTTGCAGCGCCGGCCACTGGGTTTGATCGAGGCCGACATCTTCACGGCCGCGCACGATCGCTCCGCTGGCCATGGCGAGCAGGCGCTCCTTCGAAGCGGCATAAGCCTCGAAGCTTTCGTAACGGTCCAGGTGATCGGGCGTGATGTTGAGCAGCACGGCGACGTCGCAGTCGAGGCTCTGCGTAAGGTCGATCTGGTAGCTCGACAGTTCGAGCACATAGACGCCGCCCCTCGGCAGTGCGTCCTGCGCCAGGATAGGGAGGCCGATGTTGTCGCCCATCGTCGTCGGCACGCCCGCGGTCTTGAGGATGTGGTGGACGAGCGCCGTGGTCGTCGACTTGCCGTTCGTGCCGGTGATCCCGACCACCTTGTGCGGCGGAAGCTCGGACCGGGCGCGTGCAAACAGCTCGATGTCGCCGATGATCTCGACGCCGGCCTCGCGAGCCCGCTGCGCAATGGGGTGGCGGTTGAGCGGGAGCCCAGGCGTGACGATGAGGGAGTCGAACTGACTCAGATCGCCCTCGTCGAGGTTCGCGATCTTGGTACCCGCGGGCGCTTTGGCCCTCGCCTCGTCCTTCGCATCCCACGCCGTGACTTCGGCGCCGCTGGCAATCAGCGCAGCAGCAGTGGCCAGTCCGGACCGAGCAAGGCCGTAGACTGCATATCTCTTCCCGCTGAAGGCCTTGGCGGTGATCACCTCAGCTTGAGGGTGGCAAGGCCCGCCAGCGCCAGCACGAAGCTGATGATCCAGAAGCGGATCACCACGGTCGGCTCCGACCAGCCGAGATGCTCGAAATGGTGGTGGATTGGAGCCATGAGGAACACGCGCTTGCCGGTGCGCTTGTAGACCAGCACCTGGATGATGACGCTGAGCGCCTCGACCACGAAGATGCCGCCGATGATCACCAGCACGAACTCGTGGTGGGTGGCGACTGCGACGGCCCCGAGTGCGCCGCCGAGCGCAAGGCTGCCGGTGTCTCCCATGAAGACCGCGGCCGGCGGCGCGTTGAACCACAGGAACGCAAGCCCCGCTCCGATGATGGCCAGCAGCAGCACTGTCAGATCGCCCGCGCCCGGCACGTGCGGGATGCCGAGGTAGGTCGCGAACTTGGCGTTGCCGACGAGGTAAGCGAGCAGCACGAACGCAAGACTCGCGATGATTACGGGCATCGTCGCGAGGCCATCGAGGCCGTCGGTCAGGTTCACCGCATTGCCGAACGCGACGATCACGAAGGCACCGAAGAGGATGTAAAACCAGCCGAGATCGGCGACTGTTTCCTTGACGAATGGCAAGTGCAGCGCCGTTCCGCCGGTACGCACCATCAACCAGGTGGCGATGCCGGCGATCAGAAACTCGAGCGTCAGACGCGTCTTGCCGGACAGTCCAGCGTGGTGGGCCTTCCGCACTTTGTCATAGTCGTCGAGCCAGCCGATCAGCCCGAAGCCGCCGGTCACCAGCAGACAGGCCCACACGTACGGGTTCGTGAGGTCCATCCACAGCAGGACCGAGATGGCGACCGAGATGAGGATCAGCAGACCGCCCATGGTTGGCGTGCCGCGCTTCGCAAGGTGGCTCTGCGGGCCATCCGTGCGGATCGGCTGGCCCTTGCCCTGCTTGGTGCGGAGCCAGCTGATGAACTTGGGACCGAGCAGCAGGCCGATCAGCAGCGCTGTTGCGCTCGCCGCGCCGGCGCGGAAGCTGATGTAGCGGATCAGGTTGAGGACGCCGGGGAAGCCCAGCTGCTCGGCGATCACGTAGAGCATGCGAGCTCCCTTTGCATGCTCTGGACCAGCTTGGCGAGGCCGACCGAATTGCTGGCCTTGACCAGCACCGCATCGCCGGGGCGGACCAGCTTGCGAAGCGCGTCGGTGGCTTCGTCGACGCTGTTCACGCAGACCGGCGCCGGATGCCCGGCAAGCGCCTGCGCCAACGGCCGCATCTCGTCTCCGATGAGGATCAGCTGTTCGACATTGGCCGACACGATTGCGGGCGCCAGGGCGGCGTGAAGTGCATCGCTGTGCTCGCCAAGCTCACGCATCGGCCCGAGCACCGCGATCCGCCGCGTGACGTCCCGCTCCGCCCCGAGGCTCTTCAGCGTGGCGGCCATGGAAGCCGGGTTCGCATTGTAGCTTTCGTCGATCAGGAGCAGTTCGCCGCCTTCGATCGCCACGGTATGACGCTGGCCGCGACCCTTGAGGCCACCGAGATCGGCAAGGGCGAGGCCGGCCAGACCGACGTCGGCGCCGACTGCCTCTACGGCCGCCAGCACGGCAAGAGCATTCGACACCCAATGCTCGCCCCGCTGCGAAATCGTAAAGGTGAGCTCGCGCTCGAGGAGTTCCGCACTGATCAGGCTTCCGCCCCCATCGGCGCTGACTGCGTGCACCGCGTGGACGTCGGCATCCCCGCTTCCGAAGGTGATGATCCGTTCGGCGTAGCGGCGGGCAGCCTTCACGAGCCGGTCGCGATGCGGAGTGTCGTTGGGCACGATCGCGACGCCGCCCGGCTCGAGGCTCTCGAAAATCTCGGCCTTGGCGTCGGCGATCGCCTCTTCCGATCCGAGATTCTCGATGTGGGCAGGGGCAATCGCGGTGATCAGCGCAACATGTGGGCGAACCTGCGCCGTCAGTGCGCGGATTTCGCCGACGTTGTTCATGCCCATCTCGAGCACGGCGAACTCGGCATCGCGAGGCATGCGCGACAGGCTCAGCGGCACGCCCGTGTGGTTATTGTAGCTCTTTACCGAGCGGTGGACCTAGCCGGGCCGGTTCCGGTCGAGCGCGGCGTAAAGCGCTTCCTTGGTACTCGTCTTCCCGACCGAGCCGGTGACCCCGAAGATCGTCGCTTTGCTTCGCTCGCGCGAGGCGCGGGCAAGCGCCTGAAGGGCGGCGAAAGTGTCCTCGACCAGCACGTGCGGCCCGCTCACTGGTTGCGACACGATCGCGCCGGCAGCACCTGATGCGAATGCGCCGTCAACGAACCGGTGACCATCGTATACCGTGCCCGGCATTGCGACGAACAGGTCTCCTGGCTGCACCTCGCGGCTGTCGAAGGTGACGCCCGTGACTTCGAAGGCTGCACTTGCCGTGCCCCTCGTCGCGGCGGCGATCTCGTCGGAGGTCCAGAGGGCACTCATGCCGCGCACTCGCGCGCAACGAGCGCGTCGTCGAAGGGAAGCACCGTGTCGCCGATGATCTGACCCGTCTCGTGACCCTTGCCGGCGACCAAGACGATGTCACCTTCCCGCGCGACGCGGATCGCCTCGCCGATCGCTTCGCGCCGGCCCGGAACTTCGGTCGCGCCTGTCGCTGCAGCCATGATGTCTGCGCGAATGCGGGCGGGGTCTTCGCTGCGAGGATTGTCGTCGGTCACGATCACGATGTCTGAGAGGGTTGTGGCTA
>DASVXN010000003.1:0-2193 GCA_036392635.1 Sphingomicrobium sp.
CGATCGTCCTCGTGAACTGCCCGGAGGGAACCTACCCCGAGCAGTGGAATGTGCCCGAGCTCAAGGAGAGCATCGACGCGGTATTCGGGCTCCAGCCGCCGGTCGACGAATGGCTCGAGGAAGAGGCGGTCGATCAGGAAATGATCATCGATCGTCTTCGCAACCTCGCCGACGAGACGATGGCCGCGAAGGTCGGCGATCTCGAGCCGGAGCAGTGGGCCGACATCGAGAAGCAGATCCTGATTCAGACGCTCGACCATCACTGGAAGGAGCATCTGGCGACGCTCGACGCGCTTCGCCAGGTCATCCACCTGCGCAGCTATGCGCAGAAGAAGCCGATCGACGAGTACAAGCAGGAAGCCTTCCTGCTGTTCGAACGGCTGCTGGTCGCCATTCGCGAGGAAGTCACGCGGACCCTGATGCGGGCCCAGTTCCAGTTCCAGCCCCCGCCGCTGCCGGAGCTGCCGGACTTCATCACCCAGCACCTTGATCCGCTGTCCGCCGATGACGACACCGTCGATCTCGACGCTGCCGCGCGTGGCGTGATCCCGGCCCTGCCGCCGATGATGAACATCCCGCAGCCGCCGCTTCCGCAGCGGGACGCCGCCGGCAACGTCGCTGAAGCGCCGATCAGCCGCAATGCGCCGTGCCCGTGCGGCTCCGGCAAGAAGTACAAGCATTGTCACGGGCAGCCCGCGTAACGGCGCCGCGTGTCGCGGCAGGGGCAATCGACAGGATAGAGCTGAGGCGCGCGTACCGGCCTGACGAGGAGCAGGTGGTTGCCGAGCGCCTGGAGCAGGCCCGGCTGAGCGGTCCCGAGCTCGGCGATGCAACGGCAATTGCTCGCGCGCTCGTGAAGGGCGTGCGGGCGCACAAGCCGTCCGGCGTCGACGCTTTCCTGCAGGCTTACGATCTCGGGTCCGACGAGGGCATCGCGATGATGTGCCTGGCCGAGGCGCTGCTGCGCATTCCGGACGCGCATACTGCCGACGAGCTGATCGCGGACAAGCTTTCGGGAGCCGACTGGTCCGAGAAGGTAGGGCGTTCGGACTCGGCCTTCGTGAATGCGGCCACTTTCTCCCTGCTGCTCACGGGCAAGGTTCTCGAGGGCGCGCAGGACCGATCGAATAACTGGAAGGCCGCGCTCGGCCGCGCGGTCGGGCGGCTCGGTGAGCCCGTCGTTCGCACTGCAGTGCGCGAGGCGATGAAGATCCTCGGCCGGAACTTCGTGTTCGGGCGGACGATCGACGAGGCGCTGAAGCGGGCGGAGCCGGAGCAGCGCAAGGGTCTGAGCCACAGCTTCGATATGCTCGGAGAGGCGGCGAAGACCTTCGACGATGCGGAGCGCTATGCTCGCTCATACTCGCAGGCGCTGGAGCGCATCGCCGGCGAGGCGCGCGGGGGCTTTCGCAAGTCGCCCGGCATCTCGGTCAAGCTGACGGCACTCCATCCGCGCTTCGAGTACACGCACCGTGACGAGGCGCTCGCGGCTGTGGTCCCGGTGGTCCGCGAGCTGGCGCTGAAGGCAGCTGCTGCCGACGTCCACTTCACGATCGACGCCGAAGAAGCGGACCGGCTCGAGCTGCAGATGGACGTGTTCGAGGCGCTGCTTGGCGACGATGCTCTGTTTGCCAACGGATGGAGCGGCTTCGGCATTGCCATCCAGGCGTATCAGAAGCGCGCCGCTCCCTTGTGCGACTGGGTCATCGAGGCCGCGCGGGCGCATGGCCGCAAGCTGATGTGCCGCCTGGTCAAGGGCGCTTACTGGGACACGGAGATCAAGGCGGCGCAGGTCGGCGGCCTTAGCGACTATCCGGTCTTCACCCGCAAGGTCGCGACCGACGTGTCATATCTCGCCTGCGCTCGGAAGCTGCTGGCCGCGAGCGACGCGATCTATCCCGCCTTTGCGACGCACAATGCGAACACCATCGGCCAGGTGAAGGCACTCGCCGGCGACAGCGAGTTCGAGTTCCAGCGCCTCCATGGCATGGGCGAGGAACTTTACGAGGAACTCGCCGAGCTTGAGCGGCACCTCGGCGACACGCCGACGCCGGTTCGCATCTATGCGCCCGTCGGCAGCCACAAGGAGCTGCTCGCCTACCTCGTCCGACGTCTCTTGGAGAACGGTGCCAATTCCAGCTTCGTGAACCGCATCGCGGACGAGCAGGTCTCGATCGACGAACTGGTCCGCGA
>DASVXN010000004.1:0-5317 GCA_036392635.1 Sphingomicrobium sp.
CGGAGCGCTCGATCTCGGCACCCATGCAGAGAGCGCTCCTGCCCTTCCAGGCGCCCAACTCGACCGCAACGGCAGTCCCGGTGACGCTTGCGACGAAGCGGCGGTAAAGCTTTGCTCCGCTGAACCAGTTCGGCCCGGGCAGGTCCCGCCAATCGGGGATGTCGAGTGCGTCCTCCACTCCGGAGCGCATAGCAAAGGATCGCCAGCGCCAAGCAATTTACTGTCCCACAGTCTCACGGTTCCGCTAGGCGACAGACCATGGCTCCGTGCATCAGTCGCCCGCACCTTGCGAACGAAAACAAGCCACGAAGTGGAGGAAGTGGAAGGAGCCGCGATTATTCCACGTCGGGAGACAATCTTGCCAGCTTGCAACTTCCCGCTTCGAGTCGCGTAACAGCCTGATGCCCCGCAAGCACTCCGCAGGTCTCCCGTCACGTAAGCAGATCCTCGACTTCATTGCCTCGTCCGACCAGCCGGCCGGCAAGCGCGAGATCGCGCGGGCGTTCGGGCTCGCCGGCCAGGCGAAAATCGATCTCAAGCGCCTGCTCAAGGACATGGCCGACGAAGGGCTGATCGACAGCTCGCCCGGCCGTGCGTTCCACCAGAGCGGCGGCGTGCCGAAGGTAACGGTGCTCCGCGTCCAGTCGGTCGACGATAGCGGCGCGGTGTGGGCCGTGCCTGAGCAGTGGCATGCCGAAACTGCTCCGCCCAGGCTCCGCATTGTCGAGCGCGGCAAGCGGAGCGCGCTTGGCATCGGGGATCGTGTGCTCGCCCGGACCGAGGAGAAGGAGCAGGGCTTCATCGCTCATCCGATGAAGAAGCTCGCCAAGGCTGCGGAGCTGGTGCTTGGCGTGGTGCGCAGGGACGGCGAGCGCTTCTGGCTATCGCCCGTCGACAAGCGCGAGCGGCGCGAGCTTGCGATTGCCGACCTCAAGGATGCCGAAGCGGGCGACCTGGTACTGTGCGAAGTGAGCGGCCGTCCGCCGCGCGTCATGGCGCGGGTCGACGCGGTGCTCGGCGATCCGTTCGCGCCGCGGAGCTTCAGCCTCATCGCGATCCACAAGCACGGCCTGCGGCACGAGTTCAGCCAGGAGGCGATCGACGAGGCGCACCGGGTGTCCAAGACGCCGCTCGGCGAGCGCGAGGACCTCACCCACCTGCCGATCGTCGCCATCGACCCGGAGGACGCGCGCGACCACGACGACGCGATCTGGGCCGAGCCGGACGGTGAAGGCGGCTGGAACGCCATCGTCGCAATCGCCGACGTCAGCTTCTACGTTCGACCCGGCTCCGAGCTCGACCGTGAGGCGCGGGCGCGCGGCAACAGCGTCTATTTCCCCGACCGCGTCGTCCCGATGCTGCCGGAGGAGCTGTCGGCGGACATCTGCTCGCTGAAGGAAGGCGAGGACCGGGCCGCAATGGCCTGCCACCTCAAGATCGACGCGCTGGGCAACATCAAGAGCTGGCGCTTCACACGTGCGAAGGTTTGTATCGCAGCAAACATTGCTTACGAGGATGCGCAGGCGGCGATGGATGCGGCGGAAGAGGAAAGGGTGGAAGTGTCCTCTCCCACCTGCTCCATGCCGCCCGTCGAAGGACCCGTGCCGCAGGAGCTGGTCGACAAGGCGCTGAAACCCTTGTGGGGCTGCTGGCGCGCTCTGTTTGCTGCGCGGCAGAAGCGCGACCCGCTCGAGCTGGACCTGCCCGAGCGACGAGTGATGCTCGACGAAAAGGGGCGCATCACATCGATCGCCCCGCGCGACCGGCTCGACGCGCACCGGCTGGTCGAGGACTTCATGATTGCCGCCAACGTGGCTGCGGCGAGGGCGCTCGAAGCCAAGAAGACGCCGGTCATGTACCGCGTGCACGAGCCGCCGAGCCGCGAGAAGCTGGTCACGCTCAAGGACTATCTTGGGACCTTCGGCTTCGAGTTCGCGATGGGCCAGGTCATCAAGCCCGGCACCTTCAACCGCATCATCGAGCGGGTGGGCGAGGCGGACGGCCGCGAGGAGATCATGGAGCAGCTGCTCCGCACCCAGATGCAGGCACGCTATGGCCCCGAGCGGCTCGGCCACTTCGGGCTCGCGCTCGCGACCTACGCCCATTTCACCTCGCCGATCCGCCGATACGCCGACCTGCTCGTGCACCGCGCGCTGGTGAAGGCGTACAGGCTCGGCGAGGGCGGTTTGCCGCAGGGCGACGAGGAGCGCTTCGAGCAGATCGGCGAGCAGATTTCGATGCTCGAGAGGCGAGCGATGGAGGCAGAGCGAGAAACGGTAGACCGCTACGTCGCGGCCTATCTCGCCGATCAGGTCGGGCAGATGGTCGAATGCCGCATCACCGGCGTGCAGCCGTTCGGCTTCTTCGCCACCGTCGAGGATCTCGGGGGCGACGGTCTCGTGCTCGCCAAGGATCTTGGCCAGGAATATTTCCGCTACGACGAAGCGGCGCGCGCGCTGGTCGGCGACGAGACCGGCGACACGTACCGCGTCGGCCAACGCCTGACCCTGAGGCTTGCCGAGGCCAACCCCGTTTCAGGGTCGCTTCGGTTCGAGCTTCCCGAAGGCAGCTATGGCGGACGCGCCGCGCCGGTCCGTCGCGATCGGGTCCGGGCGGCCGGTAAGCGGGGCCGTCCCGCCAACATCCGCCATTCGAGTCGGCGACGCTAACTCACTCGTTTATCTGAGGTTCATCGACAAACGCCGTTTGTCGAAGCCGGCTTCGACCGGCGTGCATCCACGGTCGTTCAGCCGACAGCGGGCGGATGGCGCTGCATCGCGCTACAGATGTAGCTTTCCTGTGAGCTCAAGACGGAGCTCGCCAGAGGCGGGTTGACCATTGCTGCATTAGCGTATTACATCAGCAATACAGCGAGTCGATCGCTTACAGGGAGATGGACGATGCGTAGTTACATGCTTTTGCCGTGCTTCGCTCTACTCGCCGCCGCCGCGCCGGCGTCTACCAATCCGCCGCCCGTCGCCAGTCAGATTGCGCAAGCACCCGATCTGCCGACGACAACGACGGCAGCGGGCGGGGGCGCCGCTGCCAAGACCGTCGCTCCCCAGGACAAGAAGATCTGCAAGCAGCTTGAAACGACCGGCTCACGCCTGCCGAGACGCGCCTGCCTGACGGCGAAGGAGTGGAAGCAGGTCGAAGACGACCTTTCTCGCTGAGGCGGGGCGAGGCACGCTCCCGCCGGCGTGGGAGCGTGCCTCATTAACCCCAGAAACTTTCAGGCCCCACGCGGATTGGGCTCGCATCCGGACAGGAGCCGAGCCCATGGCCTACAAGATCGCAATCATCGTCGGCAGTCTTCGCAAGGACAGCCTTAACCGGAAGATGGCCCGGGCGATCTGCAAGATGCGCGACGACAATCTCGATTGCTCGATCGTCGAGATCCGTGACTTGCCGCTCTACAACCAGGACGATGACGCCAATCCCCCGGAAAGCTACGTCCGCTTCCGCCGCCAGATCGCCGAAGCCGACGGCGTGCTGTTCGTCAGCCCGGAATATAATCGCGGCATTCCGGGCGTGCTCAAGAACGCCATCGACGTGGGATCGCGTCCCTATGGGCAGAGCGCATTCGACAAGAAGCCCGCGGCGATCGTCACGGTCTCTCCCGGGGCGATCGGCGGCTTCGGAGCGAACCACCAGATCCGGCAGGCTGCGGTGTTCCTGAACATGCCGGTCATGCAGCAGCCCGAGGCCTATCTCGGCCATGTGACGGACGACAGCTTCGACGCAGACGGCTCGGTGAAGGAGGGGCCGCTGAAGCAACTCGTCACCAACATCGCGCATGCGTTCCACGACTGGGTCGAGATGATCACCCGCTCACGGCAGCTGCTCGCCGAGGATGCCGCGCATGCGGCGCAGCAGGCAAAAGAGAAGGAACACGCCTGACACTTGGCGGCTCGTCACTAGGATCGTTACCCTGCCGCACCAACTTGCGGAGGACTAGATGGAACTGACCTGGCTTTCCCGCTGGCAGCCGCAGCTGCTCGCCATCCTGCGCATCGTCACGGCGCTATTGTTCCTGGAGCACGCCACACAGAAGTTCTTCGGCTTTCCGGCGCCGTTCCCGATGCCGGGGCCGCTGCCGCCCTTGCTCGTCGCCGCTGGGGTGGTTGAGCTCGTCGCCGGCGTCCTGGTCGCCATCGGCCTGTTCACCCGCCTTGCTGCATTCGTCGCGTCCGGTGAGATGGCCGTCGCTTATTTCATGATGCACTTCCCCAAGGGCTTTTGGCCCGCCGTCAACATGGGCGAAGCCGCAATCCTCTACTGCTTCGTGTTCCTCTACCTCGCGGCGGCTGGTCCGGGGGCGTGGAGCGTCGACGGAGCTCGCGCGAGGAACGCGCCGATTAGGTAACCTTGGCGCGCTCGTGGAAGCGCGGCTGGTCCCAGTCGCGAGTGGCAAGGATGTCGGCGAGGATCTCGGCGGCGCGCACCACCTCAACGTGCGTGTTGTAGAGCGGGGCAAAACCGAAGCGCATGAGGTCCGGGGCACGGAAATCGCCGACGACCCCGCGCGCAATCAGCGCCTGCATCACCGCATAACCTTGCCGGTGCGCGAAGACGACGTGGCTGCCGCGGGCGTGTGGGTCTCGTGGAGACGCCAGCCGCACCTCCGAGCCGCAGCAGGCTTCCACCTCCTCGACAAAGAGTTGTGACAGGGAGCGTGACTTGGCGGCCACGTCGCGCATGGCGATCCCTTCGAAGGTGTCGAGGCCCGCATCCAGCGCGGCCAGTGCCAGGATCGGCGGCGTTCCCGTCTGGAAGCGGGAGATGCCCGTCACCGGCCGGTAGTCGTCATCGAATGCGAACGGCTCCGCGTGACCCATCCAGCCCTGCAGCGGATTGCGCAATTCTTCCTGCAGGCGCTCCGCAACGAAGATGAACGCCGGCGCGCCCGGACCGCCGTTCAGATATTTGTAGCCACAGCCGACGGCCAGATCGCAGCTGGCGCCGCTGAGGTCGAGCTCAATGGCGCCTGCGCTGTGCGAGAGGTCCCAGACGGTCAGCGATCCGGCCGCATGCGCGGCATCGTTGACCGCGCGCATGTCGTGCACTGCAGCCGAGCGGTAGTCGACATGGGTCAGGGTCACGACAGCGGTCTGATCGTCTATCGCGTCGACGATCTCTTCAGCGCCGACGGCCTTCAGGTGGAGGCCGAGCATCTCGGCGAGCCCCTGCGCGACATAAAGGTCTGTCGGGAAGTTGCCGCGCTGCGTCAGGATTGTCTTGCGGCCGGGACGCGCACCGGCGGCAGCAGCGAGCAGCTTGAACAGCGAGACGCTCGTCGAGTCCGCCATCAGCAGTT
>DASVXN010000005.1:0-2597 GCA_036392635.1 Sphingomicrobium sp.
ACGCCGGCGCCCTGCAGGCGGTCCGACGCCTCGGGGGAGCACAGCAAATGGTCGAGGCGGAAGCCGAGGTCGCGCTGCCAGCAGCCAGCGGTGTAGTCCCAGAAGGTGTAGAGCTTCTCTTCGTTCGGATGCAGCGAGCGCAGAGCGTCGGTCCAGCCCTGGTGAAGGATGCGGCGCCACACCTGCCGCGCTTCCGGCTGCATCACCGCGTCATGCTGGGTCGCACGCACGGAGAACACGTCCCGGTCTTCCGGCACCACGTTCCAGTCGCCGCACAGGACCGTGGGGCGCTCCTCCGCGAGCAGCTCGGCCGCGTGGGCGCGAAGGCGCTCCATCCACTTGATCTTGTACTCGAACTTCTCCGTGCCGACCGGATTGCCGTTGGGCAGGTAGAGCGATGCCACGGTAAAGCCGTTCACGTTCGCTTCGATGTAGCGACTGTGGGTGTCGTCGGGATCACCAGGCAGCCCGACGCGGCGTAGCTCCGGAGCGTCGCCGCGGGCCAGCACCGCGACGCCGTTGAAGCCCTTCTGTCCATGCCACACGGCGCCGTAGCCCGCAGCCTCGATGTCGGCGATCGGCAGGGACTCGTCGGCACACTTCAGCTCCTGCAGGCAGACGACGTCGGGCTTCTCCCGATCGAGCCATTCGATGAGTCGCGGCAGGCGGGCGCGGATGCCGTTGAGGTTGTAGGTCGCAAGCTTCACGGCTCGCGGCTTAGCGGGCGTCCGTCAGCAGGGAAAGCGCGCGTACCCGCCATGGGTCACGCGGTCGACGCACTTGCGATACTCCTCGTAGCACTCATCGCCCTCGCGGACGACGCCGACGGCTTTCCCGGCCTCGGGCGTCGTCGGCATCAGCAGGATCGGCACGGCAGCGGGGATGAGCTGCGCACCTTCGCCCGCAGCGAGCGTCAGCAGGATGCCGCTCAGCCACTTGCCCGAAGGCCGGTTGAGCAGCGCCATGCGGTACTGCCCCTGCCAGATGGTCACCAGGTAGATGGCCCCAGAGATGTTGGGAAAGGAGACGAAGCCCTTCTGCTCATATTCGCTGTCGGTGCGGGCAGCCTCGCTGAATACGAGGTGGCCGTTGGCGTCGTCCCACTTGATCGACGTCAGATAAGCAAAGATCGCGCCCTGCTCGCTGAAGGAGGGGCGCAGCGTGAGGTAGGTGCCCTCGAGCCATTGCACCGCCGGGCGCGCATAGGCGCCCATCGATTCAGGAGCGAACAAGCCGACGTTCGGCTGGATCATCGTACGGGAGCGCAGGCTTGTGCCGAGCGCATCTTCGAGGCGGACCACCGTCGCGAGAGTGAAGGGCCGCCGTCCGGCCAGCGCCTTTTCGAGGGTGGAGAGGCTCACCTTCGCCTCGTCGGCGAGCCATTGGCGCGAAAGCCGGCGCCTCGCGAGCTCCTCGCGGACCACCAGTGCTACCGATTCACTACCTTCTACGCTCAGCTCGGCGTTCATGGACTCGGCCCCCATTCCGAGACGCACATATCCGCACATTTCCGCACAATCCGTCAACTGCCCGCGTCATCCGGTGCGGACGAGAACGTGCATTTCCTAGTCTTTCTCGTGGCCGCTGAACGCCGTCAGGCAGATAAGCCACCCACACTTCGAGGGGCAACGAAGGAACATGACTGTGCTTAGCATTCGCGCAAAAGCAGGATTCGGCGGTATGATCAGCGTTAGCGCGCTGCTGTTCGCCGTTCAGGTCATCACGGGTGTGCAGGCGTTTCCGCTATGAGTCCGCTCTGGTCGGATATCGCCCTGGCACGCGCCGCACGGGCCAAGGCCGAGGACAACTCGGCTGGGGGCAATGGCGAGCCCGGGACTGATAAGTCCGCGGTTCGTCGCCCGGTGCGGCGCGTGCTCACTCCGCTGCGCCCGATTTTCGCGCTCTAACCCAGAGAGATCCAATGCTACCCAAATTGAGCACCAGCGCGCTCGCGCTGGCGATCGCCTTTTCTCAGCCGGGCATTTCCGCAACGACCGCCGATCCGGATCTCGGAGAGGTCCGCGCGGCAACGGCACGCTTCCAGGACGTCAAGCAGGCCGAGAAGGAAGGCTACATCCGCGATCCTCACAACATGTGCATCACGGCCGAGATGATGGGCGAGCCGGCGAAGGTCGGCGCGATGGGCATCCATTATTTCCGGCCCGACCTGCTCGGGATCACGGCTCCGCCGACGGGGCGCGTCAGCGGGAACGGCACGCACACCGATTTCCGCAAGCCGAGCATCCTCATCTATGAGCCGCAGGCGGATGGATCGCTTAAGCTGATCGCGGTCGAGAACCTCGTCTTCCGCTGGGCGTGGCGCGAGAAGGGCCATGCCGAGCCGCCGAGCTTCCGCGGCGTGAAGTACGAGACGATGGAGGACGATCCGCGAACGCCGGTCGACGAGGCGCACATGTTCGTGCCGCATTACGACCTTCACGTCTGGCTGTGGCGGGACAATCCGAGCGGAACCTTCGCGCCGTTCAACCCGAACGTGAGCTGCGCAGCGGCGAAGCCGGCCATGGCCGCCGGCCACGACCACGGGCACACGGGCGAGTAGCTAGACCGAGAAGCTCGAGCCGCAGCCGCAGCCGGAC
>DASVXN010000006.1:0-1926 GCA_036392635.1 Sphingomicrobium sp.
TGGCGTCGATCGCGTCCGCGCTCAATGACTGGACGCCGGGATTGAGCTCGCGGCCAAAGCGGTTGACGAAGTGGCGGGCGAGCAGGACCGCGTCTCCCGATCGCTCTACCAACGACGGGATCTTCACGACGATCTCGGCGAGACGATAGTACAGGTCCTCGCGGAACCGGCCGTCTGCCGTCATGGCATCGAGGTTCTGGTGCGTTGCGCAGACGATGCGGGTATCGACGGCAATCGGCTGACGACCACCGATTCGTTCGATCACGCGCTCCTGCAGGAAGCGCAGCAGCTTGACCTGGAGTGGGAAGGGGATGTCGCCGACTTCGTCGAGGAACAGGGTGCCGCCCTGGGCCAGTTCGATCTTGCCGACGTTCGACTTCACCGCGCCCGTGAAGGCGCCGCGCTCATAGCCGAACAGCTCGGCCTCGAGCAGGTTCTCGGGGATCGCCGCGCAGTTGATCGCGACGAACTGGCCCTTGCGGCCGCTGGACTCGTGGACCGCACGCGCGAGGAGTTCCTTGCCCGTGCCGCTTGCGCCGAGGAGCATGACAGAGACGTCGGCCGAGGCGACGCGCTCGATGGTTTTCGCCACCTTTTGCATCTCAGGGGCGGCGGTGATGATGGAGCTGAGCACGGTCGCGCCGGCGCCATGATCGAGGCGCCGGTTCTCTTCCTCGATCTCGTGAAGGTGGAAGGCACGCGCGACGATGAAGCCGAGCTCGTCGATGTCGACCGGCTTCTTGTAGAAGTCATATGCACCCATGCCGACGGCCTTGGTTGCGCTTTCGCGGGCGCCATGGCCGGTAGCAACGATCACCTTGGTGTCCGGCTTCAGGCGCAGGATCTCGGCGAGAGTGGCAAAGCCCTCGTCGGTGCCGTCCGGATCCGGCGGCAAGCCCAAGTCCAGCGTGACGACTGCCGGTTCGTGGGCGCGGAGTGCCTCGATCGCGCTCGCCCGGTCGCCGGCGGAGACGATCTGATAGCCCTCGTAAGCCCACTTGAGCTGGCGCTGCAGGCCTTCGTCGTCCTCGACGATCAGCAGCACCTTGGGTTGATTGACGTCGGTCATGCGCGTTTCCTGATTGGCTCGCTCGCGGGCTCCGCGGCGGGAAGTTGGATGGTAAAGGTGGTGCCGCGGCCGAGGCCGCTGTCGACGGTGAGGCGGCCGCCCATGGCGCTGACGAGCGACCGCGCTTCGAACGCGCCGATGCCGAAGCCGTCGGGTTTGGTCGAAGCGAAAGGCTGAAAGAGGCGGTTGCGGACGAAGTCGGCGTCCATGCCGACCCCCTTGTCCGCGATTGCGATGGTGACAGTCGAGCCGTCGCTGCTCACCCGAACGGTCACGGGCTCGCCGCTGCTGGCGTCGAGCGCATTCTGGATGAGGTGCCCGACGGCTTGTTCGAGCGCAGCCGCATCGACCATGGCCACGACGCTTGCGTCGCCGCGAAGGCGGACTTCACGGTCGCGGCGTTTGGTCGCGATGGCGGAAGTGAGAATGGGTTGCAACGCCAGAGGCTCGACGCGTTGCACCCGGGACTGGGAACGGGGCGCGAGCCGGGCCAGCAGGTCGTTCATCTTGCCCACCGACGATTGGAGCGTTGCGATCATGTCCGCGCGGAACTCGGGATTGTCGGCGTGCCGCTCGGCGTTCCGCGCGACTAGCGATAGCTGGCTGACCAAATTCTTGATGTCGTGCAGGATGAAGGCGAAGCGTCGGTTGAACTCCTCGAACCGCTGCGCCTGGCTCAAGGCCTCCTGCCCGAGGGATTCAGCAAGCGAGCTCGCCGCTTGCGTGCCCGCCGTCCGCAGCAGGTCGAAGTCTTCCCAGTCGAGCTGGCGGCGGTAATCGGGTGCCGCAAGCACGACGAGGCCGACAAGACGCTGCTCGTGAAGCAAGGGGATGCCGGCCCAGGCGGCGCTGTCGTC
>DASVXN010000007.1:0-4013 GCA_036392635.1 Sphingomicrobium sp.
GGTCAGGATCTTCGACACAACCTTGCGCGACGGTGAGCAGGCGCCGGGCTTCTCCATGGCACCTGACGCCAAGCTGCGCATGGCGAGGGCGCTGGCTGCCCTCCGCGTCGACGTCATCGAAGCAGGGTTCGCCGCTTCGTCACCCAAGGATGCGCAATCGATCATGGAGATCGCGGCAGCGATCGAGGGACCGACGATCTGCTCGCTCGCGCGGGCGACGCGCGGCGACATCGTCGCAGCGGCAAGCGCCCTGGCGCCGGCTCAGCGCAAGCGGCTGCACATCTTCATCGGCACCAGTCCACTGCACCGTGAAGCCAAGCTGCACATGAACCGCGAGCAGGTGCTGGAAGCAATTCGCTCCTCCATCGCCTTCGGCCGCGAGTATTTCGACGACATCGAATTCTCGGCCGAAGACGCCATTCGGACGGAGCGCGATTACCTCGCCGAAGCGCTGTCGCTGGCTGCGGCCGAAGGTGCGAGCACGCTCAACGTCCCGGATACGGTAGGCTACACTACGCCCGAAGAAATCCAGGAGCTGTTCCGCTTCCTGGTCGGAAGTGTGAGCCGGCCCGAAGATGTGATCTTCTCCACGCACTGTCACGACGACCTCGGCATGGCGGTCGCGAACTCGCTCGCGGCGGTTCGCGGCGGCGCACAGCAGGTCGAATGCGCGGTCAACGGCATCGGTGAACGCGCCGGGAATTGCGCACTGGAGGACGTGGTAATGGCGCTGCGGACGCGCGGCGACGCGTACGGCGCCTACACCAACATCGACACGACCAAGATCATGGCTGCGAGCCGGACGCTGTCGCAGATCACCAACACGCCGCCGCCGCGAAACAAGTCGATCGTAGGAGCCAACGCCTTCGCGCACGAGTCCGGCATTCACCAGCACGGCGTGCTGCAGAACCGCGAGACCTACGAGATCATCAAGCCCGAGGACATCGGCCTGAACACCGACGGCATCGTGCTGGGCAAGCACAGCGGTCGTCATGCGCTGGCAGCTCGGGCCAAGGCACTCGGCTATGTGCTCGAAGGAGAACAGCTCGAGCGCGTGTTCGCGGCGTTCAAGGCCGTCGCGGACGAGGTCGGGATCGTCGACACGGCGCGGCTGGTGGCGCTGCTTTCGGAAGACCGGACCCATCGCAAGCAGCAGCTGTGGAAGCTTTCGAAGGTCGACATCCGCGCGCCGGTTGCGGCGCAGGCGTGGCCCGTCGCCCGGATCGAACTCGACCACGGCCAGCGCGGCAAGGTGACGGACATCGCCAGCGCGCCCGGCGCGCTCGATGGCGCCTTCGCCGCGGTCAGCCAGATCATGGGCGTTCCCGCCCGCGTGGACAGCCTGGACATGCAATATATCGCAGCCGATCCGTCGGAGCCCGCTGCTGACGGCCAGGGCGCAAGCGTGCTGGTCGAGATGACCATCGACGTCGACGGCGAGATCTTCGCCGGCCGGGCGCGGGCGCGGGACATCCTGCCCTGCTGCGTGTCTGCTTACATCGATGCGGCCAGCAACGCCCAGGCCGTCCGCAACATGAGAAATACCAGCATCAGGAAGGTCGAAGCCGCGTGATCAACATAGCAGTATTGCCCGGGGACGGGATTGGGCCGGAGGTGACCGCGGAGGCAGTTCGCTGCCTTCGCCATCTGTCCGACACCTACGACCTGAAGCTGACCTTTTCGGAGCATGACGTCGGCGGCGCAGCGATCGACCGCCACGGCGATCCGCTTCCCGAAGCGACGCTGCAGGCGTGCCGCGATGCCGATGCGATCCTGCTCGGCGCAGTGGGTGGCGATCAGTGGAATGACGCCGCCGTTCGCCCCGAGGCAGCGCTGCTGCGGCTGCGGCAGGAGCTCGGCCTGTTTGCCAACCTTCGCCCGGCGCGGGTGCTCAGCGGATTGCAGGACGTGTCGCCCTTGCGTGCGGATATCGCAAAGGATGCGGATATCCTGGTGATCCGCGAGCTGACGGGCGGGATCTATTTCGGCGCGCGGACCTCCGAGGCGCACTCGGCGTCGGACCTCTGCTCCTACACACGCGACGAGATCGAGCGGATCGCCCACGTGGCATTCCGCTCCGCAAGGCGCCGCCGGAGCAAGGTGACATCGGTCGACAAGGCCAACGTGCTCGCGACGTCCAAGCTGTGGCGCAGCACGGTGGACGAGGTCGCGAAGGCCTATCCCGACGTCGAGCTGGAGCACATGTACGTCGATGCCTGCGCGATGGCGCTGGTGACCCATCCGCGCCGCTTCGACGTGATCCTCACCGAGAACATGTTTGGCGATATCCTGTCGGACGAGCTGTCCGTGATCAGCGGGTCGATCGGCCTGCTGGCATCGGCGAGCACCGGCTCGGGCGGACCGGCAATGTTCGAGCCCATCCATGGATCGGCGCCGCAGCTGGCCGGTCTCAACATCGCGAACCCCGCCGGCGCGATCGCAAGCGCGGCGATGCTGCTGGAGGAGCTCGGCCTCTACGACGCCGCGCACATGCTGTCGGACGCGCTCGACGTGACGCTGGTCGACGGCTGCCGAACCGGTGACCTGGGGGGCGACGCAACCTGCTCTGACTTCGGCGAGCAGGTCCGTGAGAATCTGGGGAGCGGCTATTCGCGCCGGAACGCCTACCTGGAACTGATCGCGATGAACCGGGGCTGCTGCGGATGAGCACTCGTCCCCGCACCCTCTATGAGAAGATCTGGGACGCGCATGTGGTCGCGCGCCGCGACGATAGCATCTGCCTGATCTACATCGACCGGCACCTCGTTCACGAGGTCACGTCTCCGCAGGCGTTTGAAGGCTTGCGAGCCGCCGGCCGCAAGGTGCGCCGTCCCGATCAGACCCTCGCCGTCGCCGACCACAACATCCCGACCACCGCTCGGGTCGGACACAATGGGCATCCGCTCGAAATCCAGGACCCGGCGAGCGCTGCGCAGCTTGCCGCGCTCGAAGAGAATGTCCGCGAATTCAAGGTGCCGAGCATCGACGTGCTCGCGCCCGAGCAGGGCATCGTTCATGTGGTCGGCCCCGAGCAGGGCTTCACCTTGCCCGGTACGACCGTGGTCTGCGGCGACAGCCACACCGCTGCGCACGGAGCGCTCGGCGCTTTGGCGTTTGGCATCGGCACGAGCGAGGTCGAGCACGTCCTCGCCACCCAGACGCTCATCCTGAAGCCATCCAAGACCATGGAAGTTCGCGTTGAGGGCGAGCTTGGCTTTGGCGTGACGCCGAAGGACCTGATCCTGTGGCTGATTGGCCAGATCGGCACCGCCGGCGCGACCGGGCACGTCATCGAGTATCGCGGGAGCACCTTTTCGGAAATGAGCGTCGAGGGGCGTCTGACGGTCGCCAACATGTCGATCGAAGCCGGTGCTCGCTCGGGCCTGTTCGCTCCCGACGAGAAGACCCTCCTCTACCTGAAGGGCCGGGCCATGGCGCCCAAAGGCGGCGAGTGGGACGCAGCAGCTGCCCGATGGCTGGAGCTTGCGACGGACGAAGGTGCGCGGTTCGACCGCAGCCTGTTCTTTGACGCATCGCAGGTCGCACCGACGGTCACTTGGGGCACAAGCCCCGAAGACGTCGTCGCAGTCACGGACACTGTTCCCCACCCCGACAGCTTCGCCGATGCACACAAGCGCGAGAGCGCACATCGTGCTCTCGACTACATGGGCCTGGAGCCAGGCCAGCGCCTGCAGGATGTCGCTGTCGAGCATGTGTTCGTCGGCAGCTGCACGAACAGCCGCATCGAGGACCTCCGAGCTGCGGCGGCGGTGGTCAAAGGCCGGAAGGTCAGCGGCAATATCAAGCAAGCGCTCGTCGTCCCCGGGTCCGGCCTGGTGAAGCAAGCGGCGGAAGCGGAAGGCCTCGACCGCATCTTCGTCGACGCGGGCTTCGAATGGCGTGAGCCCGGCTGCTCGATGTGCCTTGCGATGAACCCGGACAAGGTGCCACCGGGCGAGCGCTGCGCCTCGACGTCCAACCGCAACTTTGTGGGCCGCCAGGGACCGGGAGCG
>DASVXN010000008.1:0-5315 GCA_036392635.1 Sphingomicrobium sp.
TGCCGGTCGGGTGGAACTGCACGAATTCCATGTCCTGGAGCGGCAGCCCGGCGCGCAGCACCATCGCATTACCGTCGCCGGTGCAGGTGTGGGCCGACGTGGCCGAAAAATAGGCCCGCCCATAACCGCCCGTCGCCAGCACGACGGCCTGAGCGCGGAAGCGGTGGATCGCCCCGTCGTCCATGCACAGCGCGATCAGGCCGCGGCAGACGCCGTTCTCCATGATCAGGTCGATGGCGAAATATTCGACGAAGAAGTCGGCGTCGTACTTGAGGCTCTGCTGGTAGAGCGTGTGCAGCATCGCATGGCCCGTGCGGTCAGCGGCGGCGCAGGTGCGTTGCGCGGCGGGACCTTCGCCCATGTTCTGCGTCATGCCGCCGAAGGCGCGCTGATAGATCTTGCCTTCCGCCGTGCGGCTGAAGGGCATGCCCGCATGCTCGAGCTCGATCACCGCCGCCGGTGCTTCACGAGTCAGATATTCGATGGCGTCCTGATCGCCGAGCCAGTCCGACCCCTTCACCGTGTCGTACATGTGCCATTGCCAATGGTCCGGGCCCATGTTGCCTAGGCTCGCGGCAATGCCACCCTGCGCAGCAACGGTGTGGCTGCGGGTAGGAAAGACCTTCGTGACGCAGGCAGTCTTCAGACCCGCTCCGGCCGATCCCATTGTCGCGCGAAGGCCAGCACCGCCAGCGCCGACGACGACCACGTCATAGGTGTGGTCGACGATCTGATAAGCGCTCACGCGACGGCTCCGAAAGCGATGCGGCCGAGCGCGAACAGCGCGATTGCGCCGCCGGCGACGGCCAGAAACAGCATGGCGGCGTTCCAGGCGAAGCGCGCGCCGTCGTTGTCGACATAATCGTCGATGACGACCTTCATGCCGTCGAGCCCGTGGCGGAAGCCGACGACGACGAACAAGGCCATTGGGATGGCGCCGCTCGGGGCGTGCAGCCACTCGATCAGCGTGCGCTGATCGAGCTTGGGCAGCATCAGCAGCGAAGCAATCAACCAGACCCCGAGTAGTAGCAGCGCGATGCTGGTGACGCGCTCCGTCAGCCAGTGCTCGCCCCCGTGGTGAGCGGAGCCGAGACCGCGAACCTTGCCGATCGGGGTCGAGCTATCACCGAGGCTCATTTCGCCACTCCCAGGAAGTAGGCCCACAGCAGCACGGTCAGGACTATCGCGCCGATGAAGGTCAGTACGGCAGACGTCTTGTTGATCTGCAGCTCGAAAATCGCGCCAGTGTCCATGATCAGGTGACGGATGCCGGTCAGCAAATGCTGAAAGAAGCTCCAAGTAAGGCCAACCAGCACCACGAGGCCGAGCGGATGCTGAACCGCGGCCGTGAAGGTCGCGTAAGCATCCGGTCCACTCGCAATCGCCCACAGCCACCAGGTGAGGACCGCGAGTCCGCCGATAGTCAGAGCGACCCCGCTCGCGCGGTGCAGGATCGAAGCGGCCATGTTGGGGCCCCAGCGCCAGATGCTCAGGTGTGGCGACAGGGGGCGAGATCGAGTGCTTGCCATGGTGCCGCCGCTTAGGGCGCGTGTCCGTCGCAGGCAAGTTTCGGCAAGCCGCCTAACCCGCTCTTAACCATTCGCGGCGCATGAGCCCTTCCCAACGGACAAGCGGTTCAAGACGGAGAGCGGACGGATGGGTGGCGAGACTGGACAGCTGCAGCGGCTGACGGACGAGCAGGTGAATGCGCGGCTTGCCGCTTACAACGGCGACGGCTCGCTCCAGCGCGACGTCGCCCTGCTCCAGGATCAGGTCGGGGATCTCGTCGGAGCTGCAGTTCGCGAGCAGTTCGGCAACGAGGCCGCACAGCGCGTGCAGTCTCACTATTCAGGCCGGGTGGACGCCAACTGGGTGCAGTCGATCGCAGAATATGGCCGTCGGATCTTCCAGGAGCGCACCCCTGTCCCCGACTATATCGCAGCTCGCGACCGGCTGAAGCAGCGCGTGATCCGCGACATGTTCGACCGCTTCGGCAGCGACTCCGAAACGCTCCAAGCCTGCGTGGCTGCCTTCCAGCGGCTGACCACGGTCGAGACGGACATCATCCTCGCTCAGGTCTCCGTGCTCGAGGCAATCGAGGCCGCCGAGCAGCGTGGTCGTGAGAACGAGCAGTTCGAGCGCCGCGTCGCCGAGCTCGTCCGCGCCAGCACCGAGCAGTCCAAGGCACTAACGGACCGCACCCGTTCCACCGCTGCCTCGGCGCGCGGAATGCTCGGCAAGACGAGCGAAGTCGCTGCGGCGGCAGAGCAGTCGGCCGTAGCCATGCGCGAAGCTGCGCAGACCGCGGCCGGCCTTATCCGAGCGATCGAAGACGCCCGGTCGGAGGTCGAGATCGCCGCTGACGTCGCGATCCGTGCCGGCGACCAGGCCAGTCAGGCCGTGAAGGTCAGCCAAGCCCTTTCGGCGCACGTCGAGGCGATCGAGTCCATCCTCAGCCTGATCCGGGACATCGCCGGGCAGACCAATCTCCTCGCGCTGAATGCCACCATCGAGGCCGCCCGCGCTGGCGATGCAGGCCGTGGCTTCGCGGTCGTCGCTCAGGAAGTGAAGAGCCTCGCCTCGCAGACAGCTCGCGCGACGGACGACATCACCGCCAAGATCACTGCCATCCAGCAGGCGACCCGCCAGACCGTCGACTCGAACGCGTCGATCCAAGGCACCGTAGAGGAAGTGCAGAGCTCAGCCGATCGTATCCGCGAGGCGATGGAGCTGCAGGCGCAGACAGTGACCATGATCACCGCCGCCGTGGACGAAACGGCGCTTGCCGCCGACTCGATGAGCTCGACCATCGCCGCCATCCGCAGCGACACCGAAAATGTCGCCAAGGACATCGATCAGGTCGAGCAGGGCTTCGGCCGCTTCAGCGAGCAGATCTCCAACTTCAAGTCGAGCGCGAAGGCATTCGTGAACGGGATGGCCGCCTAAGCTTGCCGCCGAAGCAGTCCGGCGCTCCGCCGGATTGCTTCACCGCGCCCGCAATGACAGAGCGGTCGCATGAACATCCTCATCACCGGCGCCAGCCGCGGCATCGGCGCAGCGGCTTACACGCTCCTCAAGAAGCATGCGCAGAACGTCGTCGGCCATTCGACTAAAGGTAGCGACACGCTGATCGCAGGCGATCTCGCCGATCCGGCTGCCCCGCGCGATATCTGGGACACTGCGCTGGACGAACTTGGCGGGGAAATCGATGTCCTCGTCAACAACGCCGGAGTCTACGAGGCTGTGGCCGACAATGCGCCCGACGACGAATGGCATGCCGCGTGGGCGCGGACCATGACCATCAACCTGCAGGCGGCGGCAGATCTCTCACGCCTCGCCGTCTCGCATTTCCTGGACCGCGGCGGCGGCGGGCGGATCATCAACGTCGCCAGCCGCGCCGCCTATCGCGGCGACAGCCCGCAGCACTGGCACTATGCCGCGTCGAAGGCGGGCATGGTCGGCATGACCAAGAGCATCGCCCGCGGCTATGCCAGCGAGGGCATCCTCTGCTTCGCCGTCGCCCCGGGCTTCACGGTGTCGGAGATGACCGCCGAATATCTGACGGGCCGCGGCGGCGCGCAAATCCTTGCGGACATCCCACTGGGCCGGGTCGCGTCGACCGACGAGGTGGCCGAGGTGATCCGCTGGCTGGCCACCGAAGCCCCGGCATCCGCCACCGGCACCGTGGTGGACGTCAACGGCGCAAGCTATGTTCGCTAGCCTGCTCGGGCCGGTGCTGCTTGCGGCCCAGCAGATCGTCATCCCGTTCGGCCATCCCAAGGTGGTCGAGCAGCCGAGGGCGCCGATTCAGACATCCGGTCCGCTGTGGGTCGCCAGGTGCAACGGCTCGGACGACTGGACCAAGCCCGCGCCGCCCGTCCGCATTCACGGCAACACCTATCTGGTCGGCACGTGCGGGATCTCGTCGATTCTGATCGTCGGCGACCAGGGCAGCATCCTGATCGACGGGGGCCCCGAGGAAGCCGCTCCGCTCATCGCGGCCAACATCGAGCGGCTCGGTTTTCGCGTTGAGGACATCCGCTACATACTCAGCAGCCACGAGCATCACGATCACGTCGGAGGCATCGCCGAGCTTCAGCGGATGAGCAAAGCGACGGTGGTCGCCTCCGCACCGGCGGCCAGGGTCCTCCAGACCGGCAAGCCCAATGCTGACGATCCGCAAGCGGGCACGCTCAAGGACGTACCGACCGTGCCGGTCGGCCGCACGATCGCGGACGGCGGAGAAGTTCGGCTCGGCAACCTCATGCTGAAGGCGATCGCCACGCCCGGCCACACGCCGGGCGCGCTCAGCTGGCGGTGGGTGAGCTGCGACGGCGGCGTCTGCCGGACCATCGTCTATGCCGACAGCCTGTCGCCCGTGAGTGGGCCGACCTACCGCTTCAGCGACCATCCTGCCTATCTTGCCGCATACCGGGCTTCCATCGCCAAGATCGCTGCAAGCCCGTGCGAAATCCTGCTGACTCCGCACCCGAGCGCGAGTGATATGCCGAAGCGTCTCGCCTTAGGTGAGCCGCTGCTCGATGCGGACGCCTGCACGAACTACGCAGCGCAACTCACGCGCAATCTCGATGCGCGACTGGCCAAGGAACAGGCCAAGTGAGCTGGCGCGCGACTGTGGCGTGCAGCCGCGCTCAGGCAGAAGCGATATCCGATGCCGACGACGCTTTCTTAGGGAGCGACAGCCCGCCCGTCCTGGTTGCAGACGAACCCGATCCAGCGCAGCCCGACTCCTGGGTGATCCACGCTTATTTCGATCATCCGCCGAACGATGATGAAGTCGCCACGCTGACTAGCCTTGGCAACGCCGAGGAGGCACGGGTGGAGCAGCTCGGCGACGATGACTGGGTAACGATGAGTCAGGCGGGACTGCAGCCGATCCGCGCCGGCCGCTTCCACGTTCACACGCCGACGTATCCACGAGACTCGGAGCGGATCAATTTTGAGATCGACGCAGGGCTGGCCTTCGGGACCGGCCAGCACGCCACGACTGCAGGATGCCTCGACGCCCTCGACAAGCTTCAATGCGATAACGCTCGCTTCACCAACATTGCTGACATCGGGACCGGGACAGGACTGCTCGCTTTCGCTGCTCTTGCGCTGTGGCCGGAAGCGAAGTGCATTGCGACTGACATCGATCCCGTCGCCATAGACGTGGCGCGGGAGAATGCCGCCATCAACGGCGTGAAGCTGGGCCACGAGCCGGGCAAACTCTTGCTCGGCGTTGCCGATGGCATGGACTCACCGCTGCTCGCGGCGAGGGCGCCGTTCGACCTCGTTATTGCGAACATCCTCGC
>DASVXN010000009.1:0-10935 GCA_036392635.1 Sphingomicrobium sp.
AGCTTCGAGAGCGCACTCGGCGTAGAACTCGGTCGCCTGCTGCGAGCCGACGGGAAGGTAGTTGACCATCACGTCGGTCCGGCTCTCCCGCAGTACTTCGACGACCTCTTCTTTGGTCGGCTCGCGCTGCCCATCGGCGAGTATGAAGGTGCGCTCGTCAGGAAAGTTGGCCATGTGCTCGGCGACCCCGTCGAGCACCTTGCCCATGCGGACCTTGGTGCCCGTCTCGCCCACGTGGTCGCAGAAGACGGTGGTGCAGTTGGGCGGCGCGAAGATCGCCTCGCTGACGTCGCGGCCGACCTTGCGGCTGTCGATGTCCCAGGCGGCGACCACCTTCAGGTCCTTCGGCCGGTATCCGCCGAGGTCCCAGTGCGAGAGGCCGATCTGCTCGTTGGCACCGCCGTTCGAGTAATAGGCGATGCCCTGGACAAGCGAGCTGGCGCAGTTGCCCACGCCGACAATGGCCACGTTGATGTCGGTGCGTTTCGGGTCGTGGAGGCTCATGCGGCGTTCCGTTCGGCGGCGAGGCGTTCGTCGCGGTTGAAGTGCAGGGGCGAGAGTTCGGGCGTCCGTACCTCGACGCCCTGCGGGAGGGCCGGCGCCTCGACCTGCGGTTTCGCTCCGGCCGATGCGTAGCGGTCGATCATCCAGGCGCAGAAGTCCGCGAACGCCTGCGGATCCCTGGCCGGGCTGGTGTGGTGGGGCGCAATGCCGAGATGTTCGGGGGTGAAGCAGAAGGTGACCGTCACATCGAAGTCGGCGAGCGCCTCCATCATCCGGTCGAACCAGTCGACCGCGTTGGGCCGGAAACTGTCCGCCCAGGAGAGACCGGTGCGCAGGCGCTTGGTGCCGAGGCGCTTCATCCACTCGACGGCCTCTTCGAGCCTTGGATCGTGGAAGTGGAACCACTGCATCAGCCCGACTTCGGCCGCGTGCCGGGCATAGGATTCAAGCGCCGGTTTAGGCGTGCCATCCTCACGGATCAGGCCAAGGTAGAAGTGGCGGTAGTAAGAGGATCCTTCCGCCTCACGGTGGCGGGTTTCCGCGCCCCAGGACTGCGGCAGGTCGAACAGCGAGTACCAGAAGATGCGAGGGACGTCCGCGCCGCGGAGAAGCTCAATGGTGCGCTCGATCCCGAACTGCTGAACCTCTTCGGCGCCGAAGCTGCTGACGCCGACCTCCGTGACCCAGACCGGCTTGTCGGTGACGGCCTTGATCTCGGCAATCTTGTCCGGCCAGGCGTTCAGCGGCCACAGGTTCCAGTCGAGCGGAAAGCCGTGAACAGCGACGACGTCGACCTCATCGAGAGCACCGTGCCCTTCGATACGCCGCAACCAATGCGTGTCGATCGGCGACATCCCGCCGAGAACACGGGTCATCTGTGGATTGACGCTGCGGATCGCCTTGCCGGCGGCGATCACATGGTCCGCGAACATCCGCCATTCGGGGTCAATCTCGGGGTCCCAATGCGACTTGTTGTTGGGCTCGTTCCAGATCATCGCCGCTTCGATCATGCGCGCGGCTCCTGCGCCGGGTAGACGACGGCGGCGCCGTACTTGGCGTAGGGCCGCTCCGTCACGCGGCAGAGGTAGACCTCTTCCTCGATCTGCTCGTCGATGCTGAAGCCGGCCGATCGCAGCATGGCTTCGGTGCAGGCGCGGTTCGGCACCCACCAGTTGGTCCAGTCGTTTGAATATTGCTGCTCGACAAAATGGAGCTTCGGGTAACCCGTCTCGAAGAACACGTCCGTCTGCGTGAACTTGTAGTCGGGCTCGACGGGGAAGACGTGCTTGGAGCCGCGCTGCATCGACTGGAACAGCAGCATGTCGCCGGCGACATGCTCGCGGATCAGGTCGAGCGCGAGCAAAGGATGACGGAGGTGATAGAGCACCCCCATGAAGATCACGAGGTCGAACTTCTCGCCGATCGCGCCGACATCGTAGACGTCGAGCTTCGCGAACTCGACGTCCTCGAAACCGAGGGTTTCCGTCGCAAGTTGCGCCTGGGCAAGGTAGCGCTCGTCGCTGTCGATACCGAGTACGCGGCTAGCGCCGCGGCGCTTCATCTCGATCGAGTAGAAGCCGGCGTTGCAGCCGATGTCGAGCACGCTCTTGCCCGAGAGGTCCGCCGGCAGGTGCGGAGCAAACCGGCGGAACTTGGCGCCCGGATAATCCCCAAGGAAGTGGTCGGGAGCGGTCCAGACGCCGTTGAGGTCGATGTTGTGGAACCATGGGCCGAGCGCGTCGATACGCTGCCTCAGCTCGTCATCTGCTGCGGGTTGAATCCTCCTCGCGGCGACGTCCATCAAACGGCCCTTGCTCCCCTGTTCTTACGCCACCATCCGAAACTCGGTACGAGCGGGATCGGTTCGGCCTTGGAATGACCTTCAGAACGCCCGAACCTTTGGGGGGAAGGTAAGTTCCCTTGAAGGAACAACAAAGCTTGTCTGTTGTTCAGGCGAAACATGGCAACAGCAGGCAACGAGGCTGCAGCAGCGGCTGACGATCAAGAGGAGTGGGAGCCGAACTTCCACTGGCTCACAGACCAGCTGGCGCTTGGCGGTTCATTCCCGATGGAACGGGCAGCGCACCTGGCCGAGCAGCACGGGATTTCTGCCGTAGTCGACCTCCGGCAGGAAGCTTGCGACGACAAAGAGCAGCTAAGCGCCGCCGGCATCGATCTCCTGCACCTGCCGACGCCCGACCTCGAGCCCGCCACCAAGGAGCACCTGGACCGCGGGGTCGACTATGTCCGCGAGCGGCTGCGGCGCGGAGAGAAGGTGCTGATCCACTGCCAGCACGGCATCGGGAGGTCGGCCCTGCTCGCCTTGTGCGTCCTCGTGGATAACGGGTGGGCTCCGCTCGATGCCTTGAGCCATGCCAAGAACCGCCGATGGGTCGTATCCCCGAGCGAGTCCCAATATAGGGGGTGGGCGGGCTGGCTGCGCTCGCGTGAGATTGCCGTCCCCGATTACCACACGTTCGGCTGTATCGCGTACCGGCACCTCGCCAACGCCTGAGCGATGCTCGTCTATGGTGATCACCGGGAGCGCGCCGATCCGGCCGAGCGATTGACGCGCCTCGGGCAAACGCTCGAGATGGTGGGCGCGATGCAGCCGGGTATCGAGCGCCACGCAAAGCTTGTCAGAGCGCTCATCGAGGCAGGCCAGCTGCTGCAAAGCATGGCGGACGAGGGCGTTCCAGACGCGAGCATGTGCGAGTTCGTGCATGCACTCGCCGGGTGCGTGCTGAAATCGTGGGACAGCGAATTCGAGGCGGTCGGCACATTGCCATCGGTCCCGCGGCTAAGTGCCGCTCAGGTCGAGCTGCGCTTGCCCGAAGGTTTCGCATTCTACGCCGTTTATCCTGAAGCCTATGCGGAAGCTGCGCGCAAACTGAAGCTCGCGGGCCCGCCGAGGGTCATCGGGATCCGCAGCATCGGCACGACGCTTGCAGCAATCGTTGCCGCTGCCCTCGATGCACCTCCAGCGGTGACAGTACGCCCCTCCGGCGATCCATTCGCGCGAACGGTCGAGCTTGCGCCCGAGATTGTCGAGGGAGGCGCGCATTACGTGATCGTCGACGAAGGGCCGGGACTGTCGGGCAGCTCCTTCGGCTCCGTTGCCGACGCGCTCGAACAACGCGGCGTTCCTCTGGACCGCATCGCCTTTCTGCCGAGCCATGCCGGCGACCTCGGGCCGCAGGCCAGCGAAGCGCACCGCGCCCGCTGGAGCCAGACGCAGCGGATCGCGGCCGAGTTCGACCCTTCGTTCCTGGAAAAACGCTTTGGGCCGCTTCGGCCGTTCTCGGGCGGCGGCGCCTGGCAGCGGCTGAAGTTCATCGGCGACCGCGACAGCGAACCTGTCCTGCTCAAGTTCGCCGGCCTCGGCGCGCTTGGAGAGCGCAAGTTGGAGATGGCTCGCAGCCTCCATGCCGCCGCACTGACGCCCGAACCTCTCGAGTTGGTGCACGGCTTTCTCGTCGAGCGATGGTGTTACGATGCGACCGCGCTCAAAGGAGAGGACAGGCCTGTCGAGGAGATCGGCCGCTACATCAGCGCTCGCGCGCGGCTGTTTCCGGCACCCGAGGCGAGCGGGGCAAGCATCCGCGAGTTGCTGATCATGTGCAAACGCAACGTCGGTCTCGCGTTCGGCGATGAAGTCGCCCGCCGACTGGACCGGTTCGACGTGTCCGGCTTGGAGCGGCGCGTGCGGCGCATGCGTACCGACAACAAGCTGGATCGCGAGGAGTGGCTGCGGTTGCCGGACGGCCGACTGCTGAAGACCGACGCGGTCGACCATCATCAAGGCCATGACCTGATCGGCTGCCAAGGCCTCGAGTGGGATATCGCCGGTGCGATCGAGGAGTTCGACCTTACGAAGCAGGACAGCGCGAGACTGTTCGCAACGGTCGGTAACGCGGATCCTGACCTGCTAGCATTCTACCAGGTCGCCTACGGCGCCTTTCGCCTCGGCCAGGCGCACATGAGCGGCGATGTCATCGGAGCTGATCGCTACGGCCGTTCGTTGCAGCATCTTCTTGTTCAAGATTGCTGAGGCGAGCGACTCGGCGGAAGTCCTCGGTAAGTTGCTGGGCGGAACGAACCGGGGCGGGAACAAACCTCCGCTCCTATCGGTTGATGAAGAAGATGCAGCTCCTGCCATGGGCCTGCAGAAAACAGCCGTAAGTGCATGAACAGGGAAGGGGAGCAGCTTGGCGGAACGCGTTTTGGTCACCGGCGGCGCAGGTTTTATCGGCCGCGCGGTCTGCAAGGAACTCCTGCGCCGCGGCAATGAGGTTCGCGTGCTCGACAGCCTGATCGAGCAGGTTCACGGCGACCGAGAGCGGCCCGAAGACTTCCCCGAAGATGCCGAGCTGATCGTTGGCGACATCCGCAACAAGGATGTGGTCGCCCGTTCGCTGAAAGGCATCGACAGCGTCATCCACCTCGCCGCCGAAGTCGGCGTCGGTCAGTCGATGTATGCGGTCGAGCGCTACACGTCCGTGAACGAGACAGGGTCGGCAGTGCTGTTCGAAGCGCTGATCGACAACCCGGTTAGGCGCGTCGTCACCGCATCGTCGATGAGCATCTACGGCGAGGGCCTGTACCGCGACGCCGACGGCAACCTCGTCCAGAACGCCGAGCGCAAGCCCCGCACGTCCGAATCGCAGAGTTGGGATCCGACCGATGCGCAGGGTCGGCCACTGATCCCGGTCGCGACCACCGAGACCAAGCAGCCGAGCCTCGCGTCGATCTACGCGCTCGGCAAATACGTGCAGGAGCGGCAGACGCTGATCATGACCGAGGCCTACGGGATGGAAGGCGCCTGCCTTCGCCTGTTTAACGTCTACGGCCCGGGTCAGGCGCTCTCGAACCCATACACCGGCGTGCTGGCGATCTTCTCCTCGCGGCTCGCCAACGGGCAGCGACCGATGATCTTCGAGGACGGCGAGCAGCGCCGCGACTTCGTCTATGTCGGCGATGTCGCGCGGGCATTCTGCGAGACGCTCACGCATCCGGATGCGCCAGGCCAGGTATTCAATATCGGCTCGGGCCAGGAGCGCAGCGTCAAGCAGGTCGCGCAGTCGATCGCTCGCGCCATGAACCGCAACGACATCGAGCCGGAAATCGTCGGCAAGTCGCGCATCGGCGACATTCGCCACTGCTTCTGCGATGGCAGCAAGGCGGCCGAGCGGCTGGGCTTCCGTGCCGAGCGGGACTTCGACGAAGGCCTTGCCGAACTCGCTGAATGGGTTGCCGAGCAGGAGGCCACCGATCGCGTCGATCAGGCGCGCGCCGAGCTCGAGGCGAAGGGATTGGTCGCGTGAGTTCCGACAGCCGCCCGATCCTGATCACGGGGGGCGCCGGCTTCATCGGATCGAACCTTGCCGATCGGCTTGCAGCCGAGGGCAATGAGGTCATCGTCTACGACGCGCTCTCCCGCGCCGGGGTGGAGCGAAACCTCGCATGGCTGAAGGAGCGGCACGGCGAGAAGGTCACGCACATCCTCGGCGACGTGCGCGACGAGGATGAACTGGTACGCGCTGCAGCAGACGCCAAGGCGGTGTTCCACATGGCGGCGCAGGTCGCGGTGACGACGAGCCTCGTCGATCCCCGCGAGGACTTCGAGATCAACGTGAAGGGCACGATCAATCTGCTCGACGCGGTGCGCACGCGCGGTGAGCCGGTGCCGGTTATCTTCGCCTCGACAAACAAGGTCTACGGCGACCTTGCCGACTTCGAGTTCGACGAGCTCGAGGATCGCTACGAACCTAAGGGGGAAGCGGCTCGTCGCGGTATCGACGAGAGCCGACCGCTCGACTTCCACACGCCCTACGGCTGCTCCAAAGGCGCGGCCGACCAGTATGTGATCGACTATGCCCGCAGCTTCGGGGTGCCGACGGCCGTGCTGCGGATGAGCTGCATCTACGGGCAGCGCCAGATGGGCACCGAGGACCAGGGCTGGGTTGCGCACTTCCTCATCCGCGCGCTCGAGAACAAGCCGCTGACCATTTACGGCGACGGGCGGCAGGTTCGGGACATCCTCGACGTGGGTGATGCGGTGAACGCCTATGTGCGGGCTCTGGATCGCATCGAACAGGTGCAGGGCCGCGCCTTCAACCTCGGCGGCGGGCCGGCGAATGCGGTGAGCCTGCTCGAGCTGATCGAAGAGATGCGCACGATTACGCGCCGCAACATCGAGCTCAGCTTCGAGGATTGGCGCCAGGGCGACCAGCGCTGGTTCGTTGCCGACACGACCGCGGCGCGAGAGGCGCTCGACCTGGCGGAAGCGCGCGGCTGGCGCAATGGCGTCGCGCGACTTGCGAAGTGGCTCGCGACTGAGCGCGGGCTGGAGCTTCATCCCGAACTCGCGAGCGCGGCCGAATGAGCGAGCTTCGGCTCCTGCTCGTTACCGACGCGGTCGGCGGCGTGTGGACCTACAGCCTGGAACTGGCGCGTGCACTCCGGCCGCTCGGTATCGAAGCCACCCTTGCCGTCATGGGCCCGGCCGCGACGGAGCAGCAGGTCGACGACGCCGGAGACATCCGCGTGGTTGACACGGGTCTGCCGCTGGAATGGCTGGCGAGCGACGCTGGCGCCGTGCATTCTTCGGGGCGCGCCATTGCAGCACTTGCTGCAGCTGAGGGCGTCGATATCGTGCAGACGAGCAGCGCTGCACTGCTCGCCGATGCCGACCTCCGCCAGCCGAGCGTCGCGGTGCAGCATAGCTGCGTCGCAAGCTGGTGGGCTGCCGTCAAAGGCACACCGCTGCCGCAAGATTTCGAATGGCGCCGTGCGTTGGTCGAAACCGGCCTGCGTCGCGCCGATGCAATCGTGGCGCCGAGCATCGCTTTCGCGGCAGAAACGTCGCGGCTGTACGGCGTGCACGCGGTTCCGGTGCACAATGGCCGGGGCGCGATGTGGCGGCGCGACATCCCGCAGGGCGACTTTGTGTTCACCGCCGGGAGGCTTTGGGACGAGGGTAAGAACGTCGCGACGCTCGACGCGGCGGCAGCGCGCGTGCGGGTCCCATTCCAGGCGGCCGGAAGTGCGTCGGGTCCGAACGATACGCACCTCGAGCTCAAACATGTGGAAGCGCTCGGACAGCTGAGCGACACGCGCCTTGCAGGTCTCTTTGCCGCTCGCCCGATCTATGCGTCGGCGGCGCTGTACGAGCCGTTCGGACTGTCTGTCCTCGAAGCTGCGCAGGCGGGCTGCGCATTGGTGCTGTCCGACATTCCAACGCATCGCGAAATCTGGGGCGGCGCGGCGATCTTCGTACCGGCCCGTGACGATGCCGCATTCGCGCGCGCGATTCAGGACCTGCTACATGACCGCGATGAGCGAGAGCAATTGGGCCAGCTCGCGCGTTCGCGCGCCGCTCACTACACGCCCGAGCGAATGGCGCGGGGCATGGCCGCGATCTACGCCCGCCTCGCTCCACAGCGCTCCGAACCCATCCAGCTGGCCGGTGCGGCATGAGGATCGTCTATTTCACCCATTCACTGCGTTCCTGCTGGAACCACGGCAATGCGCATTTCCTGCGCGGCGTGCTCAGCGAACTGATCGAGCGTGGGCACGACGTTCGCGTGTTCGAGCCGGAAGGCGCGTGGAGCCTCCACAACCTCGTCAGCGATCATGGCGAAGAAGGGCTCACGGCTTATCATGAGTCCTATCCTGAGCTGAGCTCGCGCACGTACAGCCGACCCGAAGAAGGTGCGGCCCAGGCTTGGGGCGCCGACCTGGTCATCGTTCACGAATGGAATGACCCGGAACTCGTTGCCGCGATCGGACGGCTTCGCGCGCGCGGCGGACGTTTCACCCTGCTGTTCCACGACACCCACCACCGTGCGGTCTCCGCGCCGCACGAGATGCGGGCCTACGACCTCAGCGCGTATGACGGCGTGCTGGCGTTCGGCGCCACGCTGGCCGACGTCTACGAGCAATGGGGTTGGCGCGACCGCGTGTTCGTGTGGCACGAGGCCGCCGACACCCGGCGCTTTCATCCGCCTGTTGAAGAAGGACCGCGCGAAGGCCTCGTCTGGATCGGAAACTGGGGCGATGGCGAGCGTAGCGCCGAGATCGTCGATTACCTGTTGAAGCCGGCGCGCGATGCCGAGCTTCCGCTCGATATCTACGGCGTCCGCTATCCGGAGGAGGCGAAGCGCACGCTCGACGAGTTCGGCGCGCGCTACCATGGCTGGATCGCCAATGCGGCGGCACCGGACGTCTTCGCAAGGCATCTCGCTACCGTCCATGTGCCACGGCGTTTCTACACCGAAGTGCTGCCCGGCATTCCGACCATCCGCGTGTTCGAGGCGCTTGCTTCCGGCATCCCGCTGGTGTCGGCGCCGTGGCAGGATTCCGAACATTTGTTCCACGTCGGACATGACTTCCTGATGGTGCGCGACGGCGCCGAGATGACGCGCGCGCTGTGCGACTTGAAGAACGATCCGCAGCTGCGGGCCGAGCTCGTGCGGAACGGCCTCGCGACGATCGCAAAGCGCCACACTTGCACCCACCGGGTCGACGAATTGCTGAGCATCGTGGAGCGGCTGCGCGCTCCGGCTGCAGTGGAGAGAATATTGGAGACCGCCGCGTGAAGATTGCGTTTTACGGTTCGAGCCTGCTGTCGTCGTGGTGGAACGGCGCCGCCACTTACTACCGCGGGCTGCTGCGCGATCTCGCCAGCCGCGGCTACGAGATCACATTTTACGAGCCGGACGCCTACGAGCGGCAGCAGCACCGCGACATGGACCCGCCCGCGTGGGCTCGCTCCGTCGTGTACCCGGCAACCGCAGACGGGCTGCGCTCGGTGCTCAGCGAAGCGGCGGCCGCGGACATCGTCGTGAAGGCCAGTGGCGTCGGCGTGTTCGACGACGAGCTGATCGCCGGCATCGTCGAGAATGCCCGTCCCGGTGCGCTGAAAATCTTCTGGGACGTCGACGCGGCTGCAACGCTCGACGAGATGCGCAGCACAGAGGATCATCCAGTGCGGCGCGCGCTGGGCCAACTCGACCTGGTGCTGACCTACGGCGGAGGTCCGCCTGTCGTGAATGCGTACGAAGGTTTCGGCGCTGCACGCTGCGTGCCGATCTACAATGCGCTTGATCCGACGACGCACCACCCGGTCGATCCGGACCCGCGCTTCACGGCGGACCTGTCGTTCCTCGGCAACCGGCTCCCGGACCGCGAAGCCCGCGTCGAGCAGTTCTTCCTCGAGCCGGCTGCCGCGCTGCCCGACCGTCAGTTCCTCATCGGCGGCAACGGTTGGGAATCCAAGGGCATGCCCTCGAACATTCGACACCTCGGCCATGTGTTCACGCACGAGCACAACGCCTTCAACTGCACGCCGCTGGCCGTGCTCAACATCGCCCGCGACAGCATGGCAAACATCGGCTTCTCGCCCGCCACGCGCGTGTTCGAAGCGGCTGGCGCTGCGGCGTGCCTCATCACCGACGCGTGGGAGGGCATCGAGCTCTTCCTGCAGCCGCATGAGGAAGTCCTCGTCGCCCGCGACGGCAAGGACGTCGCCGAGCATGTGCGCACGCTCACCCCGGAACGCGCGCGAGCCATCGGCAAGGCCGCGCTGCAGCGGGTTCTCTCCGAGCACACCTATGCGCATCGCGGCGCAGAGGTGGATGCGCTGTTCAAGCGCGAGATGGCGAGCCGCCTCGAAGGAGTGGCGGCGTGAAGCTCATCGTTCTTGGACTCAGCCTCTCCTCGTCATGGGGCAATGGCCATGCGACGACTTTTCGCGCGCTTCTGAAGGCATTCGCCGCGCGTGGGCACGAGATCCTGTTCCTTGAGCGCGACGTCCCCTGGTATCGCAACAATCGCGACATCGCCGATCCCGACTACTGCCGGCTCGAGTTCTACGGCTCGCTCGAAGAACTGCAGCATTGGGCAGCCGAGATTCGCAACGCGGACGCGGTGATCGTTGGATCGTACGTTCCCGAGGGTGTCGAGGTCGCGCGCTTCGTCCAGCAGACGGCCCGCGGCGTTACGGCATTCTACGACATCGACACTCCGGTGACGCTGGCCAAGCTGCAACGACACGACTTCGAATATCTCTCGCCCGAGGTAATCCCCGGGTACAATCTCTACCTGTCGTTCACAGGGGGCCCGACGCTTCGCCGTATCGAGCGCGACTATGGCTCACCGATGGCGCGGGCGCTTTATTGCTCCGTCGACCCGGAAGCTTATCCCTCACTCGACGTCGCCAAGAAGTGGGACCTGACGTATCTCGGCACGTACAGCGACGATCGCCAGCCGACGCTCGAGAAGCTGCTGATTGAACCTGCGCGCCGACTGCCGCACCTGAAGTTCTGCGTTGCCGGTCCGCAATATCCCGACCGCATTGAATGGCCCGCCAATGTCGAGCGGATCGACCACCTGCCCCCTTCGCAACACCCTGAGTTTTACGCAGCGTCG
>DASVXN010000010.1:0-3323 GCA_036392635.1 Sphingomicrobium sp.
CGCGCTCGCCGCTCGCCGCGCCGCTCGCGCCGGCGGGCCTTCGCGGCAGCCGCAGCCTTGCGCTGCGGAGACGGCGGCGGCGGCGCCTGCTTCAGCGGCAGGGCATCGCCGGCGTTGAGATCGAAGCCGAGCGTCGCGATCGTGTCCGCGAGGTGCGCCGGCAGGTCGGCAGTCACGTCGATCGCCCCTCCTCCCATCGCATCGATGTGGATCCGGCGGGCGTGCAGGTGCAACTTGCGGCTGATCCCGCCCGTCAGGAACGCCTCGGCGCCGCCGTACTTCGCATCACCGACGATCGGGTGCCCGATCGCGGCCATGTGCGCGCGCAACTGGTGGGTGCGCCCGGTGAGCGGCTGAAGCTCGACCCAGGCCGCCCGGTTGCCTGCCCGATCAATCACTCGCCAGCGCGTCTTCGCTGGCAGGCCGTTCTCGGGATCGACATGCATCTTCTCGCCGCCGGTCCCCGGCTGCTTGGCGAGCGGCGCGTCGATCGTGCCCTCCTCCGCGTCCGGCACCCCGTTGACAATCGCCCAATAGACCTTCCGCGCCGTTCGGCCGGAAAAGGCCTTTGCAAAGTGCCCCGCCGACCTCGCCGTGCGCGCCACGAGCAACGCTCCCGACGTATCCTTGTCCAGCCGGTGCACGAGCTTCGGCCGGCCGCGCTCGTCGGCGAGTCCGTCCAGCAGTCGATCGAGATGCTGGTTGGTCTTCGTTCCGCCCTGCGTAGCGAGACCCGGAGGCTTGTTGAGAACGAACGCGGTCGGATCTTCCCAGATCACCATGTCGCGAACGAACCGTTCCTCGTCCTCAGTCAGCGCAACGCGCGGCCGCTGGGCTCTCGCTGGCCTAGCGGCTTCATCGACGGCAGCGGGGAAGCGAATCTCCTGACCGGTTTCAAGGCGGTCTCCCGGCGCAGCCTTGTTGCCGTTCACGCGCAGCTGGCCCGTTCGCGACCAGCGCGAAACGATGTTGAAGCTGACGTCCGGCAAGTGCCGCTTGAACCAGCGGTCCAGCCGGATGCCGTCGTCGTCCTCGCTGACGATTTGGGTGCGAACGTCGCTCACGCCGGCGCGCTTAGCGAATGCTAGGCCTCGCGTCCCGCCCAATGTGCGAACGCGCGGCTCTGGACCTTGCGGATCAGTCTCGCCGCCTTCGGTCCTTCCCACAGACCGGTGTAGCCATGCTTCTTGGCGCCGCCGACCCACCAGCCCTGCCCGGGCAGCCCGTCCGACTGGCGGACCACCAGCACTGCCAGCTCCGGCTCTCCTCGCGCCTCCGCTTCGTCGTCGACAAAGGCGAGCACCTTGCAGAGCGCCCGCATCTTCGGCCGCGTGAAATGATGGCCAAGCAACTCCAGCACCTCTGAGTAGGTGATTGCCCTGCCCGCGCGCGCCGACGCGATCAGGATCGCGCGCACCTCGGCGGGATCCGCGAGCAGCCCGGCTTCGCTCATCCAGCGGGTTGCTGCGCCACCGGCGTGAGTTCGAAGATGTCGAGCTTGGACGTGCTCTGCGGCCATGGGATCACCAGCCGCCACTTGAACGGCGCGATCCGCTCCAGAACGCCGGCCATGTTCCGCTTGGGATCGTCGCCGTAGGCGAGCGGCGTCGTCTCGTCGCCTAGCGCCAGGCTGCCGAGGAAGATCAGCCGTGTCGGCGTATCATCCTCCCACAGCAGCCCCACAGGCCGCTGGCTCCCCGTTTGCTTGACGATCGTCAGCTGATTGTCCTGCACCTCGACGTAGCAGAAGAACGGCTTGAAGCTCTCGAATGCCCTCGTTTTCGGCCTCGCCTTGCCGATTTTGATCAAGCGACAATTGTAGCTGCCAGGCGTCAGCTCAGGCCGGGGCAGTCCCGACGCGGGCTGCAGCAGCTTGCCCTCCCGGCGAATCTCCGCGCGATTGCTCCTCGACGCTTCCGACAGCGCTTCTTCCCAGGCGGCGTCGAGGCGTTCGAGCCGGTTCTTGTCCTCGGCCGTCGCTACGCTCTTCCAGGTTTCCGACTTGAGCGGTGGGCCGACCTCGACACTTGGCCGAACGCCCGGCCGCAATATCGGCTTGGTCGTGCAAGCGCCCAATGTCGAAGCCACGGCGACGCTGATCAGAATGGCAGTGGCAGATCGGATCACGGATTTCCGACCCTCCGCTGCAGCCGGCGCCTCAACCTGACAGTCCCCTGAATTCGTTTCAACCAACGCGTCGCTCATTATTTTCTTTCATGCCGGCTTCACCGGGGATCGGTGCTCCGGCGATGAACGCGACTGCCGTAATCGCAAGAATGATGCTACGCGCACGAAATGTTCAACATCGCATCGCTGATCATCGGCGTCGTTGCGCTCGTCTGTGCCCTTATTGCGTTCCTTCCGCTGCTCGGCTGGCTCAATTGGCTCATCATCCCGCTTGCGATCGCCGGCGCTGCGGTAGGCGTGCTGTCGCGCAGCAACGGCGGACGTAACCTCAACCTCCTCGTGATCGTAATCGGCGTTGTCCGGCTGATGCTCGGCGGCGGGATCCTGTGAGCCGCGACGCGCGGATCGATGCTTACATCGACAAGGCTCAGCCCTTCGCGCAACCGATACTGCGGCACGTTCGGGAGCGAGTTCACGCTGTCCTTATGGACGTTGAGGAAGCGGTGAAGTGGGGCATGCCCGCCTACACGGTCGGTGGGAAGATCATGCTGATGACCCCCGCTTTCAGAGCCCACATGGCGCTGAATTTCTGGCGCGGACAGGAGCTTCGCAGTGAGCAGATGAGCGCGGACGCGATGGGGCAGTTCGGGCGGATCAAGAGCATCGACGAACTCCCCGCGGACGCCGAGCTGGACCGGCTCATTCGCGAAGCCGCCCATCTGTCGAAGAACGCGCCTGCGCCGCGCAAGACGAAGAGCGCACCGAAGCCCGCGCCGGAGCTGCACCCGGACTTCGCCGCCGCTTTGGAGAAGGCGCCGCAAGCCAAAGGGGTGCTCGATAGCTTCCCGCCGTCAGCCCAGCGCGATTATTTCGAATGGATCGCCGAAGCGAAGCAGGACGCGACGCGGCAGAAGCGCATCGCAACGGCGATCGAGTGGTTGGGCGAAGGCAAGCGGCGGCACTGGAAGTACGAAAACTGCTAAATCACTTCGTCATCCGGATCGCGGGTCCGAACCGGGTCTGCTCCTCACCCTCGGCCGTGAACCCGCAGCTCTCGTAGAACCGGCGAACGCTCGGATTCGCGATGACCTTCAGCGCCAGTCCCCTCCGTCGCGCCTCGTGCGTCGCTGCATCCACCAGGGCCCGTCCGATGCCGTGCCCCCAGAGGTCCGGCTCAACGAAGAGCCCGTCCAGCT
>DASVXN010000011.1:0-7629 GCA_036392635.1 Sphingomicrobium sp.
GCGGTTCCTGAGCCTGCGACGTGGGCGATGATGCTGCTCGGCTTCGGCGCCATCGGCGTTTCGATGCGTCGCCGCAAGCCGGTGCTCGCACAGCTAGCCTAAACAGTTGATCGGGATGGTGGGCTACGGCCCGCCATCGAGTCCGGCTTTTCGAAAACCTGCAACCCGTTACCCAACGATGCAGTGCGGGCGGCTCACAGGCCGCCCGTTTTTTTGCGCCTGTGACATGACCAGCTTCATGCAGGGGCGCCGAGTCCATCCTTTTGATAAGATTACACAAACGTCGTTCTGAAATAGACTGAGCAGCGGTCCAGTTGTGGAGTCCCTCTATGGCGGGGCCAACCTGGAATAGCGGTTCCGGGAACGTCCCCCCCTTTCCCGGGACCGCTATTCGCCTCCATCAGGTTGAGGTTCGGGCATGCTCCTGTTTGTGGTCGTCTCCGCGATCCTTCTCGCTCCTCCGGCTTACTTCGGCTCTATGCTGTGGAGGAATCAGAGGCGGCAGCGATGACGCGGTCGGACGCGCTCTCAGGTTAGCCCGAACTGACACACCAGAAGGAGCACGGCTGCAGCTCATCTCGGAACGTCGCCGAGCTTGATGCGGCCCAGCGATCGACCTTGGACGCCACTGGGCCGCGACTCGCTCACACTTGGGCGGCGAAAGCGAGCTGAGTGCGATATTACCCACGCTAAGTTACTGGAAGCTGACGGAATCCAGCACCTCTGCGCGTATTCCGAGCGTCAGCGAGCCTTCACGAGGAATGCCGGTCGACGCGATGCGTCTTGCGGGTACAGGACCGGCACTTTCGCGCCTGCGTGACAAGTCGGCCCCGGCGGCCCTAGGAACGGCAACGGCGTGGTGTAACTCAACCGGCACGCTAGTGTTTGTTGCTGTTGCAGGAGAACGCCGTGGCGCTGGTCAAGACAACCAAAGTTGCGAGCCGCAAGCGCGGGCCAAGCCCAGCGGCTGCGGAGAAGCCTGAGGCAGCGTCTCCGACACCCTTGCGATCGGCGGCGCCTCGACCGGATCTTGGATCGGATGATCGCCGCCAGCGCGCCGCAGAACGGATCGGCGCGGCGACCGAGCAGCTTGCCAGCGGTCTGACCCAAGCCTCTTCGGCCGCGGAGGAGTTGCGGCAGTCGATGGAGCAGATCGCGAGCGGGGCCGAAGAGGCTGCCGGAGCCGCGCAACAGTCGCTCGCCGGTGTTTCCCAGCTCAACGTCAGCTTCCGCGAGGCGCGCAGCAATGCCGAGACTGCGCTCAGGGCGTCCGAGTCCCTGCAGGAGACGGTGGGCGAGAGTTCGGGACTGATCGCTGCGTCCATGGCGGCGATCCAGGCGAATGCGTCGCGGCAGCTCGCCTCGGTGAAGTTCGTCGAGGCTCTCGAGCAGCAATCATCGAAGATCGGCGAAATCACCCAGACGGTCAGTGACGTTTCCGATCAGACGAACCTCCTGGCGCTGAATGCGGCAATCGAGGCCGCTCGTGCAGGAGAGCTGGGAAGCGGCTTCGCAGTCGTTGCCGATGAGGTTCGCGCCCTCGCCGAGAACTCCGAGCAAAGTGCAAGCGAGGTCCGCCAGACGGCCGAGCGGATCGGTGCGGAGGTTCGCCAGATTGCGGATCGCATCCGCGCGGCCTCGACCCTCGCCGCAGAACAAGTCGTGAGCGGCGGCGAAGTTACCGCGCGGCTTGAGACGATCCGCGCCGAGATGAGTGAACTCGCGAACGGAGCGCAGGCAATCGCCAATTCCTCGATCGAGGCACAGACCGCGGCCGGCGAAGCGGAGCGAGCCGCCGAGCAGATCGCCAGCGCAGCTGAGGAGCAAGCTGCGGCCGCGGCCGAGGCGCAGCGCGGGATCGACCAGCAAACTCAATCGCTCGAGCAGAGCCAGCAAGCTGCGCAGGCACTCGCGCGCATTGCCGCTGAACTGCAGTCGAGCACCCGAACGGCGCTCTCGATCGAGAGTGTCGCATCGTCGGCCGAACAGCTGTCAGCGACTGTGCAGGAGCTATCGGGTGCCGCGACCCAGATCATGGCCGCCATCGATCAGATCAGCCGCGGCGCCGAACTGCAGGCTTCTACCACGCTGGAATCCAACAGCGCGATGGCCGAAATCGAGCGATCCGCCGTCGCAAGCCGAGAGCGTGTTGCCGAGGCGATTGAACGGACTACCTCGATGATCGCGCTGCTGCGGGACAGCAAAGGGGCTGTCTCCAGCCTGACGAGCGGCGTCGCGAGCGCACTTGAGGAGACCCGAGAGATAGTCCGGCTCATCGAAACCATCGACGAATCCTGCCGAGGGGTTGCCAAGATGGTGGATGCCGTGGCGCTAACCGCGGTTCAGACCAACATGCTGGCGGTGAGCGGATCGGTCGAAGCAGCGCGAGCCGGGCAGGGCGGTCGCGGCTTCGCTATCGTCTCGGGAGACATCCGGAAACTAGCTCGCCAATCGGCGTCCAACGCCGAGCAAGCGAGGGACGTGGTGGAAGCGATGCGCGGCTCTGTTGCGATCGTTCGGCGTGATTTGGAGCAGGTCGTCGCCATCGGCGATGCCGAAGTGACTCGAAACACGCAGATCATCACCCGCCTGGATGCGATCACGACGCAGGTCGAGGACCTGCGGGTCGGCAACGAGCGCATTGCGCAAGCGGCGGACACGATCGTTCTGGCGACGCAGGAGGTCGTGAAGGGCACTCACCAGGTGGCTTCCGTCGCCGAAGAGGCCTCGTCTGCTGCCGCCCAAGCGTCCGCTGCCGCCAACCAGCAGGCGCAAGGGGCCGAGGACCTCGCGGCCGCCATCGAAGAGATTGCATCACTAGCGGCCGAGCTCCAGCGCACGCAGGCCGGCTAGTGGCCGCCGCCGAGGATCAGGACATCCAGGCGCTGGTCGTCACGGTCGGTGGCGAGCAGCTGGCAATCCCCGCCGCGGACGTCATCGAGGTTGTCCGTAAGCCCAGGCTCACCCGGGTTCCGCTCAGCCCGCCTGGCCTTCTCGGCATCGCGAGCCTTCGCGGTTCCGTGATCGCGGTCGTCTCGCTCGGTACGCTGATCGGCCGAGCTACCGGAGGAGATGATGGTCGAAGGATCGTCATCGTCAATGCGGGAGTGCCGACGGGCATTGCAGTCGATGAGGTGCTCTCGCTCCGGCCACTCGCGGAGCTGGCATCAGGCGAGCGGCCGGCGCGACTGGCCGATATCGGAGCGATGCTCGCTTCCCAGTTCGCGACGATGGCCAAGCCGAAGTCCTCTCTCGCCTTCCAGCGGACAGCCGAAGATGCCGCGCAGGGGGCTGCTCCAGAGGCGACTGAGACGTTCTTCAGCTTCGACATTGCAGGTCAGTCGTTCGGCTTGCGCATCCAGGACGTGCGAGAGGTCCTTGCCGTCCCGCCGTCGATCTCGCTTGTGCCGCACACCGACGATGCCATGCTGGGCGTCGTCTCGCTCCGGAATGCGCTCCTTCCGGTCGTTCACCTGGGCGCCCTGCTCGGGCTTCGCGGAGGCGGAGGGGGTTCGGGCGCGAGGATCGTCGTTGCGCTCATCGGTGGCGTTCCGGTCGGTCTCATGGTCGACGGGGTCAATCCCATCGTCCGCGCGACTTCCGGGCAGCTAGACGCCGTGCCGCGCGTGCTGACTCGCGGCGCGCAGGAAGCACGAATCCAGTCCATCTGCCGTCTTGAGGGCGGCACGAAGCTGCTGTCCATCCTTTCGACCGACCATCTGCTGAAGGACGGGTTGGCTGAGCGTCTGAAAGCGGAAGGCGATCGCGTGGAAGACAAAGAAACGGATGTAAGCAGCGCCGTTGGCCTGGAACGGTTCCTCGTGTTTCGCCTCGGCGAGGAGCAGTTTGGCCTTCCGATCGACAGCGTTTTGGAGGTCGTTGCCGCCCCTGACCGACTGACCAGCCTGCCCAAGGCGCCAGCGTTCGTCGAAGGCGTGATGAACCTCCGGGGGCAGGTCGTCCCGATCATCGATCAGCGCCAGCGCTTCGAGAGCACGACGAGCGAGCGAGGCCGGAAGGCCAGGATCATCGTCGTGCGTGTCGGCAACGGAATGGCGGGCTTCATGGTTGACGACGTCTCGGAGGTTCTGGGCGTCCACGCAGACAAGCTGCGGCGCTCGCCCGAACTCGCGCAACAGGAGAGCAACGTCATCGATCGTGTCGCCAATCTCGAGCACGAAGGCCGGATGATCCTCGTCATCGATCCGCAGGCGCTGCTCGACCGAGCCGAGCAGGACATGGTCGCGGCCATGCAGAAGGACGGCCAGGCGAACTCATGATCCGCCTGCTGGTCGTCGACGATTCGCCGCTCATGCGTCGACTGCTTGGAGGCATCTTCGAAGGGGAGAGCGACTTCGCCGTCGAGTTCGCACGCGACGGCGCTGAAGCAATCGACAAGGTTCATTCGTTCGAGCCGGACGTCGTTACGCTCGATGTGCACATGCCGCGGATGGACGGGCTGGCCTGTCTCGACCGGATCATGATCGAGCGACCCTGCCCCGTCGTCATGGTCTCGCAGCGAACGGAAGAAGGCGCGGCGGAAACCATCGAGGCGCTCGAACTCGGCGCCGTCGATTTCATCCCGAAGCCCGAGGGAGCAGTGTCGCTTGAGATCGACACCCTGGCGCCGCGCCTGCTCGAGAAGGTGCGCGGTGCCGCCACGGCACGGCTCCGGCCAAGCTTGCGGCTGGCGGACCGGATCCGGGCGCAAACCAGTTCACAGCGGGCAAGGCGCCCGTCCGGCCGACCGGCTCCCCTGGAGACAACAGGCCTCGTGCGCCGTGCGATCGCGGCTGCCGGTCAGGAGGGGCTCGTGCTGGTCGGGACCTCGACGGGCGGCCCGCGGGCACTCGACGCGATGTTGACGCCGCTCCCGGAAGACTTCCCCTGGCCGATCCTCGTGGCGCAGCACATGCCATCCTCCTTCACCGCGGCCTTGGCGAAGCGGCTCGACAAGATCTGCTCACTGAACGTGGTCGAGGTCCGCAAACCGACCCCGATCGTCGCCGGCACCGTCTACATTGCGAGAGGCGATGCCGACATGATCCTGCGGCGCCACCGCGGCACGCTCGTCGCCACGCACGCGCCGGCATCGTCCTCCTTTCGCTGGCATCCGAGCGTCGATCGGCTGGTGGCCAGCGCCATGGATGTGATGGAGGCCGAGAAGATCGTTGGGGTCTTGATGACCGGCATGGGCAACGACGGCGCAAGTTCGATGGCCGAGCTACGCCGGCGAGGCGGACTCACAATCGCGGAAGCCGAGGACACCGCCGTCGTCTGGGGCATGCCTGGCGAGCTCGTTCGTGCCGACGGCGCGGAAGTGGTGGCGCCGCTGGATCGAATTGCGACCTGTCTGACCGAAGCGCTGCAATGTTCCTAGCGCCGCAGCAGGAGCAGAAGCCGGCGCTGACGGCAGAAGAGCTGAGCCGTCTTAGCGCCTTCATCTACCGTCGAACCGGCATGCTCTTCGAGGAAAAGAAGCGCTACTACATCGAACGCAGGGTCGCGGACCGGATCGCCGTCACCGGGAGCCGCACGTTCGCGGATTATTACAGCCTGCTTCGCGACGACGCCAACGAGGCGCAGGAGCTCATCAACAGCTTCACGGTCAACGAGACCTACTTCTACCGAGAAGAGCATCAGCTGCGCTGCCTCAGCCGATCCTTGCTGCCGCATGTGGTTCGCAACCGGCGTCCGGGCGACCTCGTCCGAATCTGGTCGATCCCGTGCTCGACGGGAGAGGAGCCCTACTCGATCGCGCTGTGGCTCCTCGAGAATTGGGCAATGGTCGACGTCTACAATATCGAGATCGTCGGTTCAGACATCGACACCGATGCGATCGCCGCAGCGATGGAAGGCCGCTACGGCGTCCGCTCGCTCGCAAGGCTCCCCGCCGAGGTGATCCACAGCTACTTCGAGGAGGAGAGCAAGGGCGAGCGCGTCATCATCAAGGACATCCGTGAATCGGTGAAGTTCACCCGCGCCAATCTGATCGACCGCTCGTCGGTTGCGGAGCTGGGCCGCTTCGACATCATCTTGTGCCGCAACTTGCTGATCTACTTCGACGAAAGCTCGCGCGAGGCCGCGGCCGACAACATCCACGAGGCGCTGCAGCCTGACGGCTTCCTCTGCCTCGGGCACACGGAGTCGATGAGCCGGATCTCCGGCAAATTCACGATGCGTCGTTTCGAAGACGCCATTGTGTACGAGCGCGCCTGATGGACGAGCTGTTCGAACAGTTCATGATCGAAGGCCGGGAGCTGATCTCCCAGGCCACCGACGAATTGTCGGCGCTCGAAGAGGATGCGTCCGCGCCCGGCCGGATCGATAGCGCCTTCCGCGCCGTGCACACACTCAAGGGCTCGGTCGCTATCTTCGATCTCGCGCCGATGGGGGTCGCGCTTCACGCTGCCGAGGATCTGCTGGAGCAGGCTCGGTCAGGCTCGACGGCGCTGGAGCGTAAGTTTACCGGTGCGCTGCTTGCCTGCCTCGACCAGTGCGACCGCTGGATGGATGCGATCGAGGAGAGCGGAAGCCTGCCGGTCGATGCGCCGAAGGAGGCCGTTCGGATTGCCACAGGGCTGGTGGCACTTACCGGCGCCGCAGCCGACCAGGTCTCGTCCAGTCAGGAGGCAGAGGCTTCATGGGTGGCCGACCTCCTCGGGCGGCACAACGACAGGCTTGCGGAGATCCGATCGTCGGGCGCCGATCTGACAGCCATCCGCTATGCTCCGAAGTCGGATTGCTTCTTCAGCGGCGATGATCCCGTGGCGCTGGTCAATACGGTTCCCGAACTGCTTGCGCTCAGCGTAACGCCGGTCGAGCCTTGGCCCCCCTTGGATGAGATCGATCCGTACAAGTGCAACCTGCTCATCGAGCTGGTGAGCTCAGCAAGCATAACCGACCTGCAACGGCTGTTCCGCTTTATCCCGGACCAGGTCGAGATCAGTCGGGTCGCCGCATCGGTAGCCGGAGCTGGCGCTGGTCCAGCTGTTGCAAGCCGCGAGGCGCAGCGAACCATCCGGGTGGACGCGGCACATATCGACAAGCTCCTCGACCTCGTCGGCGAGCTGGTGGTCGCGAAGAACGGGCTTGCTCACCTCGCCGGACTTGCCGAGGCTGGTCTCGACCCGAAGGCTATTGCTGCCGGAATTCGTTCGGCACAGACCTCCACCGATGGCCTTGTGGCAGAGATGCACGAGACGGTGTTGGCCATGCGAATGGTCTCACTCGACCGCGTGTTCCAGCGACTGACTCGAATGGTCAGGGAAGTGGCGCAACGCCTTGAGCGGAATGTCGCCTTCTCCGTTGAAGGGTCCGAAGCGCGCGTCGACAAGGCGGTGGCTGATGCCCTCTTCGAGCCACTGCTGCACATCGTTCGCAACGCCGTCGACCACGGCATCGAAGATCCGGATGCGCGTCGTGCTTCCGGAAAACCTGCAGAGGGCAGGGTGATCATCCGCGCGCGAGCCGTGGGCGATGAAATCGCGATCGAGATCGCGGATGACGGAGCCGGGATCGACCCGGACAAGGTTCGGCAGGCGGCGATCGACCGAAAGGTTGGCGCGAGAGATGAGGTGCGCGCACTGGACGACGACGCAGCGATCCAGCTGATCTTCGCGCCCGGCT
>DASVXN010000012.1:0-10297 GCA_036392635.1 Sphingomicrobium sp.
TGATCGACCGCTTCGGCTCGGCCGAGGTGAAGCAAAAATACCTGCCGTCCATGATCACGATGGAGCGGATGGGTAGCTACTGCCTGACCGAGCCCTCGTCCGGCTCCGACGCGGCGGCGCTCAAGACCAAGGCGGTGCTCGACGGCGACCATTATGTCGTCAGCGGGTCCAAGGCCTTCATCTCCGGCGGCGGCGAGAACGAGGTCTACGTGACCATGGTCCGCACGGGTGAAGAAGGGCCAAAGGGCATCACCGCGCTCGTCATCGAGAAGGACATGCCGGGCGTCAGTTTCGGCGCGCAGGAGAGGAAGCTCGGCTGGCACTCGCAGCCGACGGCACAGGTTAATTTCGACGAGGTCCGCGTCCCCGTCGAGAACCGCGTCGGCGGCGAGGGTGAAGGCTTCCGCATCGCGATGATGGGGCTTGATGGAGGGCGTCTGAACATTGGCGCCTGCTCGCTCGGCGGTGCGCAGCGCTGCCTCGACGAGGCCGTGAACTACACCAAGGAACGCAAGCAGTTCGGCCAGGCGATCGCCGATTTCCAGGCGACGCAGTTCACGCTCGCGGACATGGAGACTGAGCTCGAGGCGGCCCGATACCTGCTCTACGTTGCGGCCGCGAAGGTCACGGCGAACGCTCCCGACAAGACACGTTTCGCAGCCATGGCCAAGCGGCTCGCGACGGACACCGGCTCCTCTGTGGTCGACCGCGCCCTGCAGCTCCATGGGGGTTACGGCTACCTGATGGACTATCCGATCGAGCGCTTCTGGCGCGACCTCCGCGTTCACTCCATCCTCGAGGGGACCAACCAGGTCATGCGCATGATCGTCAGCCGCGACATGCTCCGCCAGTAATGACCGACGACGTTCTGATCTCGACCCAGGACCGGGTCGGCCGAATCCGCCTCAATCGCCCAAAAGCGATCCACGCGCTCACCACGCAGATGTGCGAGGTGATGAGCGAGGCGCTGCTCCGCTGGCTGCACGACGACAGCGTCGAGGCGGTGATCATCGACCATGCGGAGGGCCGCGGCTTTTGCGCCGGGGGCGACGTGGTGATGCTCCAGCGGAGCGGCAACGAGGATGCCGAGGACGCCAAGCGCTTCTTCTTCGCCGAGTACCGGCTGAACCACCTGCTCTTCACCTATCCCAAGCCGACCGTCGCGATCATGGACGGCATCACCATGGGTGGCGGCGTCGGCATCTCGCTGCCGTGCGATTTCCGCATCGCGACCGAGAACACGCGCTTCGCCATGCCGGAGACGGGCATCGGCCTGTTCCCGGACGTCGGCGGTGGCTGGTACCTCCCTCGCCTGCCCGGCCGCGTCGGCGAATTCATGGCCCTGACCGGCGCCCGGCTCGACGGCTCCGAGTGTCACTACCTCGGGCTCGCGACGCATTATGTCGAGCAAGCCTCCTTGCCTGAGATGATCGATCGCATCGCGACGACGCCGCACCGGGTGCAAGGACCGATCGGTACCTTCACCGCGCCGCCTCCCGAGGCGAAGATCGAGAAGAACCTGCCGCAGATCACCAAGCTGTTCGCCTCGGACCGGCTCGAGGACGTGCTCGCGGCTCTCGAAGCCGACGACAGCGACTGGGCGCAGACCGAACTCGCGACGCTCAGGTCCAAGAGCCCTCTCTCCTGCAAGGTTTCGCTGCGGCTGCTCGCGGAAGGCGCGAACCGGGAGAGCTTCGCCGACGAGATGAAGGCCGAATATGCGCTCGCCGGCCGCGTCGTCCGCACGCACGACTTCCGCGAGGGCGTACGCGCCCTGCTGATCGACAAGACCGGCAATCCGCAGTGGGACCCGGCAACGCCCGAGGAGGTCACCGACGAGATGCTCGACATCCTCTTCGCGCCGCTGCCCGAAAGTGAAGCCTGGACGCCGTTCCCGGAGACCCAAGAATGAGCGAGTACAACACGATCCTGGTCGAGCAGCGCGGTGCTGTGACGCTGGTTACTTTGAACCGCCCGCAGGCGCTCAACGCGCTGAACAGCGAAGTGCTGCGGGAGCTGATCGACGCATTCGCTGCCTATGATGCGGACCAGAACGCTCGCTGCCTCGTGCTCACCGGTTCGGAGAAGGCATTCGCTGCAGGCGCGGACATCAAGGAGATGTCGGACCAGGGCTTTGCCGACATGTACTCGTCCGACTTCTTCGCGGGCTGGGAGAAGGTCACCGCCACGCGCAAGCCGTGGCTCGCCGCCGTCGCCGGCTATGCGCTCGGCGGCGGGTGCGAGGTCGCGATGATGGCCGACTTCATCATCGCTGCCGACAGCGCCAAGTTCGGCCAGCCGGAGATCAAGCTCGGCGTCACGCCGGGCATGGGCGGATCGCAGCGCCTGACGTGGGCAGTCGGCAAGGCCAAGGCCATGGAGATGTGCCTGACGGGCCGAATGATGAACGCCGACGAAGCGGAACGCTCCGGCCTCGTCGCCAAGGTCGTTCCCGCCGACCAACTGCTCGACGAAGCGCTCAAGACCGCCGAAGCGATTGCGGCCATGCCGCCGCTCGCCGCGATCGCGGTCAAGGAACAGGTCAACGCCGCCTTCGAGATCCCGCTGGGCCAGGGCATCCGCTTCGAGCGCCGTCTTTTCCACGGCCTGTTCGGGACCGAGGACCAGAAGGAAGGCATGGCTGCCTTTGTCGAGAAGCGGCCGGGCAACTGGAAGGGACGCTGAACATGGCGAAGATCGCATTCATCGGCCTCGGCCACATGGGCGGCGGGATGGCGCCGAACCTTGCCAAGGCGGGTCACGAGGTCCGCGCGTTCGACCTCGTTCCGAAGGCAGTGGATGAAGCCGTCGGCAAGGGCTGCACGGCGGCCTCATCTGCGGCCGAAGCCTGCAAGGGCGCCGACGTGGTCATCACCATGCTGCCGGCGGCCAAGCACGTCCGCGAGGTGTACGAGGTGGACATCTCGCCCAACGCGAACCCCGGCACCCTGCTGATCGATTGCTCGACGATCGACGTCCAGAGCGCCCGCGACGTGGGCGAGGTGCTCAGGCGCCAAGGCTTCAACTTCGTCGATGCGCCCGTTTCCGGCGGGATTGCCGCCGCCGCGGGCGGGACGCTGACGTTCATGGTCGGCGGGAGCGATGATGATTTCGAGAAGGCGCGTCCGATCCTCGAGCCGATGGCCAAGGCGGTGATCCATGCCGGCGAGCTTGGGGCCGGCCAAGCGGCGAAGATCTGCAACAACATGATCCTCGGAGCGACCATGGTCGCGACCTGCGAGGCGTTCGCCATGGCGCAGAAGCTGGGGCTCGATCCGCAGGTCTTCTTCGACATCTCGTCGAAGGCGTCAGGCCAGAGTTGGTCGATGACGAGCTACTGCCCCGTTCCGGGCGTAGGTCCTGAGACACCGGCGGACCACGATTATGAAGGTGGCTTTGCGGCAGCGCTGATGCTCAAGGACCTGAAGCTTGCCGCCGAAGCTGCGCAGCAGGTCGGCGCCTACACGCCGATGGGTGCGGAAGCCGAGGAGCTCTACCAGCGCTTTGTCGACCGCGGCGGCGGCAACAAGGACTTCTCCGGCATCATCAAGATGATCGACGACAGCTGGAAAGTGCCGCAAGAATAGACTGTTCAGTCTCAGGAGAGCCCATGCGCAGCTTGTTGTTCGCTCTTGCCGTTCCGTTCGCGTTCCTAGGGGCCTGTGGCGGTCCGGAGACCAGCCAGGCCAACAATGCGCAAGCGAACATCAGCGAGGACTCGCGTGTAGCGGACAATGCCGTCGCTTCGAACCTCCAGCTGAGGCTTTCGATGGGTGACGCGGCCAAGGTGATGCACGCCCGCCACGAGGGCATGGAAGCGATCGGCAAGGCGACCAAGGCGATCAATCGCGAGCTGAAGGGATCGTCGCCCGACCTCGGCGTGGTGCGCTCGTCCGCCGCCCAGATGGCGTCGCTGGCGCGGGCGTCGTCCGGATGGTTCCCCGCGGGTACGGGCCCGGAAGTCGGGAAGACCGGCGCGAAACCCGACATCTGGTCGCCTCAGAACAAGGCTGACTTCGCCGCGAAGCTCCGCAACTTCCAGGGTGCCGCGCAGGCCTTCAACGCCGCGGCCAAGGGTGGCGATGCCGGCGCGATCAACGCGCGCTTCGCCGACCTCGGCGGGACCTGCAAGGCGTGCCACGACAAGTATCGCATGGACATGCACCACTGAGCAGCAGCGCGACGGTGAAGAAGCCGGTCTGGGACTTGCCAATCAGGCTGGTCCACTGGCTGCTCGCTGCCCTTATCCTGTTCAGCTGGTGGTCGGTTCGTACCCACCACACCGACTGGCACATCTGGTCCGGCTGCGCGATCCTGGCGCTGCTGATCTTCCGGCTGTTGTGGGGCTTCGCGGGTAGCTCGACGGCCCGTTTTGCGACGTTCGTGCGCGGGCCGCGCGGCGTTGCCGACTACTTCCGCGGACGCTGGACCGGCGTCGGCCACAACCCTCTCGGCGCGCTCAGCGTGATTGCGCTGCTTGGCGCGGTGGCGATCCAGGTTGGCCTTGGGCTCGTGGCCGAGGACGAGGACGGGCTCTATACCGGGCCGCTCTACCGGCTGGTGAGCATCGACACGTCCGACCGCGCGCGAGACCTTCACGAGAACTGGTTCAAGGTGATCCTGGCGCTCATCGCCCTGCACGTCGTCGCGATCCTCTACTACCGCCTGAGAGGCAGAGGCCTGCTTGGACCGATGATCACCGGCAAGGCCGTGCTGGATCCTGGAACCGAGCCGATGCAGCCTGGCAAGTGGTGGGCGGCGCTCATCTGTCTTGCGGTCGCGATTGGCATCACGCGCTGGGTCATTGCCGGCGCGCCGCCTTTTGGTTCTTGATTGAAACCGGTCGCAGCGCCACATCCTGCCCATGCTGATCCGTACCGAGCAGACGCCGAACCCCGCCACCCGCAAGTTCCTGCCGGGCCAGACCGTCATCGAGATGGGCACGCGCGACTTCGCGGACGCGGAAACGGCTGAAGCGTCGCCGCTCGCCAAGGCGCTTTTCGATAGTGGCATGGTTGAAGGCGTCTTCTACGGCCGCGACTTCGTGTCGGTGACCGCGGCCCCGGGGGTCTCGTGGAACGACCTCGAGCCGCTCGTGCTCGAAACGCTGCTCGATCACTTCGTCAGCGGAGCGCCGCTGTTCACGCCGGGCAGTGCTTCGGGCATCTACGTCGCCTCGGACTTCGAGGAAGATCCGGCCGACGCCGACATCATCGACCAGATCAAGGAACTGATCGAAACGCGCGTGCGCCCCGCCGTCGCGCAGGATGGCGGCGACATCGTTTACAAGGGCTACAAGGATGGGCACCTCTACTTGTCGATGCATGGCGCCTGCTCGGGCTGCCCATCGTCGACGGTGACCCTCAAGCGCGGCATCGAGAGCCTCATCCGGCACTACGTCCCGGAAGTCGAAAGCGTCGACGCGGTCTAACTTTCGTCCGTCGACTTTCTGGGGCTTGCGGCGTTGAACCGCATGTGACCACTATCGGCCCTGAAATGCTTCTGGCTTTCGACACGTCCACAGCCGCCTGCACCGCCGCCTTGTTCGACGAGACGGGTGCGTGCGTTGCGCATGCGGATGAAGTGATCGGGCGCGGGCATGCCGAGCGGCTGGTCCCGATGATCGCCGAGCTCATGAGAGGCCGCTCCGCGACTCAAATCCTCGTCGGCGTCGGCCCCGGCAGCTTCACGGGCATTCGCGTCGCGATCGCCGCCGCCCATGGTCTCGCGATCGGATGGGGCAGCAAGCTCCATGGCATGTCCTCGTTAGCCCTTCTCGCAGCAGGAGCCGCGAGCAGCGGCGACGTTGCCGCAGCGGTCACCGGCGGCCACGGCGAGCTGTTCGTGCAGCAGTTCGACGCCGCGACGTTGAACCCCCGATCCGAAATCGGGAACGCAGTGCCGGCGCGAGCGGCGGAGCTCGTTGGCGCACAGCTGGTCGTCGGTTCCGGCGCTAGGCAGCTCGTGGAGGCTCGCAGCTGGGGTGAGGCGCGGGAAAGTCTCCCGTCGGCCGCGAGTGCGCTGCGCCTGCCGGAGACCCTGCGCTCGCTGCCGCCGAAGCCCGTTTACGCCCGCGCTCCCGACGCTCGCGTCAGAGAGGCGGCCTAGTGGCGACGGTGGAGCACCACATCCAGATCGAACGCGGCTCGTCCGACGACCTCGATGGCGTGATGGAAGTCATGGACTCGGCCTTCGGGCAGCGGTTCGGAGAAGCGTGGACTCGCTCGCAGCTGGCCGGGATCCTGCCGATGCAGGGAGTGTCGCTGGCCCTGGCGTCGGAACCGGGCAGCGAACGGCCGCTCGGCTTCTCTCTCACGCGCACCGTTAGCGATGAATCCGAGCTTCTCCTCATCGCCGTACTCCCGGAGACGCAGCGGCGCGGCGTCGGCCGGCGGTTGCTTGACGACTTCCTGGAACGCGCACGAAACGACGGAGTAGCGCGCGTTCATCTTGAAGTTCGCGACGGCAATCCCGCGGTGGCAATGTACGAGGCAGCGGGATTTTTACCCATTGGCAGGCGCCGCAATTACTATCGAGCAGCTGATGGAAGGCGTTTCGACGCTATTACCCTCGCGATCGACATTTGATTAAGGTAAATTAATCCAATCATCCATTCTGGCACACCGTTGCGCTCATAGAAACCGAGGCGTAATAAACTTGCGTGGTGCAGCTTCGACTGCGCGACCTCTGCTCGGATGGGAACATTGATTTATGGCTGATTTGGGAAATGGCGAAGACTCGCTGCTTACGCTGACTGCCGACATCGTCGCGGCACATGTCAGCAACAATAGCGTCGCCGTGAACGACTTGCCGAACCTTATCCAGAACGTCCACGCGGCGCTTTCCGGCATTTCGGGAAGTCCCGCGGCGCCAGAACCGAAGCCGGAGCCCAAGGTATCGGTCCGCGCATCGGTGAAGCCGGACTACATCGTCTGCCTGGAAGACGGAAAGAAGCTGAAGATGCTGAAGCGGCATCTGATGACTCACTACAAGATGACGCCGGACCAGTATCGGCAGAAGTGGGGTCTTGCCGCCGATTATCCGATGGTTGCCCCCAATTATGCGGAACAGCGCCGGAGCCTCGCCAAGTCGATCGGGCTCGGCACCAAGCGCCGTACGCGACGGGGCACCAAGTAATCGTCGGCTGGACGATCGCGGCCTGCGTACTTAACTTGGCCGAATGACGCGCACGATCGACATTGAGGCGCTGTGCGCCGACAAGGGGCTTCGCATCACCGAGCAGCGCAAGGTCATCGCGCGAGTACTCGGTGACAGCGAAGACCATCCCGACGTGGAGACCCTCCACTCCCGCGCGGCGGCGGTCGACCCGAATATCTCCATTGCCACGGTCTACCGGACTGTCCGCCTGTTCGAAGAGGCCGGCATCCTGGAGAGACACGAGTTCGGCGACGGCCGCTCACGCTATGAAGCCGCGTCCGAAGCCCATCACGACCATCTGATCGACGTCGAGACGGGCAAGGTCATCGAGTTCGTCGACGACGAGCTCGAAGCGCTTCAGAAACGCATTGCCGAAAAGCTGGGCTTCCGCCTGGTCGACCATCGCATGGAGCTCTACGGCGTCGCCCTCAACCGCGGACGATAAGGCGGCCGCCGCCCGCTTGAACGGGCGGGCAGTCCTGCGCATCGCGGGACTGGTCGGGCTCTTCGCCGTTCTCGGCCCCATCCACATCCTGACGCGATTACTGGCCGGCAGTTCCGCCTGGCCGCGCCGCTTCCTGAGGGCTGCCGGCTGGATCATGGGCGTGCGCGTTTCCGTGAAAGGCCGCGCCTTCGGCCGTCACGCGCTCGTCGTCGCCAATCACACCAGCTGGCTCGACATCGTCGTCCTTGGTGGCTCGACGGATTGTGCATTCGTGTCGAAGGACGAGCTTGGCCACCCCTTCATTCACTGGCTCGCCGACCAGAACGCGACGGTCTACGTCAAGCGCACGCACCGCAGGGGCGCTCGGGATCAGGCACTCGCGCTTGCCGACGCGCTGGAGCGTGGGAAGCCCGTCGTCGTCTTCCCGGAGGGCACGACCGGTCCCGGGACACAGCTGCTGCCGTTCCGGTCGACGCTACTCGAGGCTGCGAACTTCGTCTCGAAGGAGGTGAAAGTCCGGCCCGTGGCCATCGACTACCATGACCGGCGCGCGAACGTTGGCTGGTACCATGAGCCGGGCCGCGACAATGTCCTCCGCCAACTCGGGCGACCCGGAACCCTTCCGGTCACGGTTCACCTGCTGCCGCCGCTCAGTCATGCAAGCGGTCGCAAGCGACTGGCCGAAGAAGCGCGCGAGATAATCGCGGAAAGGCTTGGCTTAACGTCGAACGCCCACTCGCCTATAGGCGAGGACAAATGACTCCCAAGACTTTCAAAATCAAAAGCTTCGGTTGCCAGATGAATGTCTACGACGGCGACCGGATGGCCGAGTTGCTTGGCGCTCACGGCATGACGCCGGCTGCCGAGACCGACGATGCCGACCTCGTCGTCCTCAACACCTGCCACATTCGCGAGAAGGCGGCCGAGAAGGCCTATTCGGATGTTGGCCGGCTCCGCCGCGAGGATGGCTCCAAGCCGCTGGTGGCGCTCGCCGGCTGCGTTGCCCAGGCCGAAGGCGCCGAGGCGAAGCGGCGCTCGCAGCTGATCGACATCGTCGTCGGCCCGCAGGCTTATCACCGCCTGCCCGAGATGGTCGCGCAGGCCTCGCGCGGTGCCCGCCCGGTCGACACGGACATGCCGGCCATCAGCAAGTTCGACGCGCTGCCAACCCGCAAGCGGGCGACACCGTCGGCGTTCCTCACCGTGCAGGAAGGCTGCGACAAGTTCTGCACCTATTGCGTGGTGCCCTACACCCGCGGCGCCGAGATTTCGCGGCCGTGGAACGACATCGTCACGGAAGCGCAGGCTCTGGTCGACGGCGGCGCCCGCGAAATCGTGCTGCTCGGCCAGAACGTGAATGCCTGGGCCGAGGGCGACCGCGGCCTCGCCCAGCTGATCCGGGCTCTCGCCCGGATCGATGGCCTGGAGCGCATCCGCTACACCACGAGTCATCCGGTCAACATGAGCGACGAGCTCATCGCCGCCCATGGCGAGGTCGACAAGCTCATGCCTTACCTGCACCTACCCGTGCAGTCCGGCAGCAGCCGCATCCTCAAGGCGATGAACCGCAGTCACACGGCTGAAACCTATCTCGCTACGATCGAGAAGATGCGTGCTGCCCGTCCCGACATTGCCATCTCCGGCGACTTCATCGTCGGTTTCCCCGGCGAGACCGAGGAAGACTTCGAAGCGACGCTGCAGATTGTCGATGCCGTGCGTTACGCTTCTGCCTATTCGTTCAAATACAGCCCGCGGCCGGGCACGCCCGCCGCATCGATGGAGGACCAGATCTCCCGCGACATCATGGACGACCGCCTCCAGCGCCTGCAGGCGCGGATCACCGAGCATCAGCTCGCCTTCAACCGCTCAAAGATCGGCACCGACACTCAGGTGCTGGTCGAGCGCAGAGGCAAGCTCCCGGGGCAGATGATCGGGCGCTCGCCGTGGCTTCAGTCGGTCCATGTCCAGACGGCGGCGCAGGCGGGCGAGATCGTCGACGTCACGCTGGTCGGGGCAGGTCCGAACAGCATGACTGGCGCCGAGCGCGAACGAGTTGCCGCCTGATGGCCCGTCGCGACCTCGCCGCGGTTCCGGACAGGGCTCGCCTCGAGCTGCAGTTCGAGCAGCCCTACCTGCTCGGGCCTTTGTTCGGTGACTACGACCGGCATCTGATCACGATCGAGAACCGCCTTGGCGTGCACATCTCGGCGCGCGGCAACCAGGTGCAGATCGAGGGCGAGGCGGACTCCGCTGCCCGTGCCCGTGACGTGCTGATCGGCCTCTACAATCGGCTCGACCAAGGTCACGATGTCGATGCCGAAGCGGTCGAGGCCGTGCTGGGGATGGCTGCGCAGCCGAACCTCGACGGGATCATCCAGGAGGAAGTGACCTCTGCCCCGCGCGTAATGATCCGGACGCGCAAGAAGACCATCGTTCCCCGCTCCGCGATGCAGACGCCGTACATGGAAGCGCTTGCTCGCGACGACATGATATTCGGTCTCGGCCCGGCGGGCACCGGCAAGACATATCTCGCGGTTGCGCAGGCGGTATCGCAGTTAATCACCGGAAGCGTGGACCGGCTGATCCTTTCGCGGCCTGCGGTCGAAGCCGGCGAGCGCCTGGGCTTCCTCCCGGGCGACATGAAAGAGAAGGTCGATCCGTATCTCCGTCCGCTCTACGACGCGCTTTACGACA
>DASVXN010000013.1:0-7018 GCA_036392635.1 Sphingomicrobium sp.
ATTACGAGAACGTCCTCTGCTTCACGAACAACATCCCCCAGCGGGATGGCGGCACGCACCTTGCCGCGTTCCGCGCGGCGTTGACCCGCACGCTGAACGGCTATGCCGAGCGTTCGGGCGCGCTCAAGAAGGAGAAGGTGAACCTCACCGGGGACGACATGCGCGAGGGACTGACTGCCATCGTGTCGGTGAAGCTGCCGGATCCGAAGTTCAGCTCGCAGACCAAGGACAAGCTCGTCAGCTCCGAGGTCCGTCAGCCGCTCGAAAGCCTGATGACGGACAAGATGACCGAGTGGCTGGAGGAGAATCCGGCGAACGCTCGCGCCATCATACAGAAGGTGATCGACGCCGCCGCCGCCCGCGAGGCCGCGAAGAAGGCGCGCGAGCTGACGCGGCGCAAGGGCGTGATGGACATCGCCTCCCTGCCCGGCAAGCTCGCCGACTGTCAGGAGCGCGATCCGGCACTGTCCGAACTGTTCCTGGTCGAGGGTGACTCGGCAGGCGGCTCCGCCAAGCAGGGCCGCAACCGGCACAACCAGGCGATCCTTCCGCTCCGCGGTAAGCTGCTGAACGTCGAGCGCGCCCGCTTCGACCGAATGCTGTCGAGCCGCGAGATCGGGACGATGATCCAGGCGCTCGGCACCGGCATCGGTCGCGAGGACTTCAACATCGAGAAGCTTCGCTATCACAAGATCGTGATCATGACGGACGCGGACGTCGACGGCGCCCACATCCGCACTTTGCTGCTGACCTTCTTCTACCGCCAGATGCCGGAGCTGATCACCAACGGTCACCTCTACATCGCCCAGCCGCCGCTCTACAAAGTCGCGCGCGGGCGGTCGGAGGTCTATCTCAAGGACGACGCCGCTCTCGACGACTATCTCGAGGAGGCGGGTCTCGAAGGCCTCGTCCTCGACACCCCCGAGGGACAGCGCACCGGCAAGGACCTCAAGACCCTCGTTGACCATGCCCGGCGTATGCGCACCCTGATGCGCTACGCACCCCGCAAGTACGATCCGGCGATGATCGAGGCGCTGGCCATCAACGGTGCGCTCAAGGCCGACCTCGACCGCGACGGCCGGGCACGCGCGATTGCGAACGTCGCCGCGTGGCTCAACGCCGGCGATGCCGAAGGTGATTGGTCGGCCGAGGTTGCGCAGGAGGGCGGCTATCTCCTGAAGCGGCTGTGGCGCGGCGTGACCGACGCCTACATCATCGAGCCGACTTTCCTCGTTTCTGCCGAAGCGCGGAAGCTCGATGCGCTCGCCGGGGAGCAGGCCGCGGCCTATGCCAACCCGCTCACGCTCCGCACGCTCAAGAAGGGCGCACAGGCCGACCAGGAGCCAACCCTCGGCACCGGCGAGGGCGAAGAGGCCGCGGAGGAAGTCGCTGCCGACATCAAGGGCAAGTCGACCTCGGTTACCCGTCCGTCCGAACTGCTCGACGCCGTCCTCGCCGCAGGGCGGAAGGGTCTGTCGATCCAGCGCTACAAAGGTCTCGGCGAAATGAACGCCGAGCAGCTTTGGGAAACGACGCTCGACCCGGCCGTCCGCTCGCTCCTCCGTGTTGAAGTCAGTCAGGCGGACGTCGCCGACGAGATCTTCACCCGGCTGATGGGCGACGTGGTCGAACCGCGCCGGGAGTTCATCCAGGACAACGCCCTCAGCGTCGCCAACCTGGACGTCTAGGAACCATTCAGCAGCAACAGCTATTGGCGCGGGTGTGAGCCGACCGACGATCACCCTCGCCAGCTACAACATGCACAAGGCTGTGGGTCTCGACGGCAAGCGGGACCCGCACCGCGTGCTGAAGGTGCTGCAGGAGATCGACGCCGACATCGTCGCCTTGCAGGAGGCCGACAAGCGCGTCGGCGGCCGTGGCTCGACGGTGCCTCACGAGCTGATCGACAGCCACGGTCTCTACAAGCCGGTGCACCTCGGCGTCCGCCACAAGAGAGTGTTCGAGAAGGCACGGAAACACACGGACCGCCTGCTCAAAGTGGATACCAGGAACATCGGCTGGCACGGAAACGCGATCCTCGTGAAGCGCCATATCGGCGTCCTCGACTGCGCCGCCCTAGAGCTGCCGACCCTCGAACCCCGTGGTGCCGTCATTGCCGAGCTGCTGATCGACGAGAAACCGCTGAGGGTCGTCGGCATGCACCTCGACCTGTCCGGCCTGTGGCGGAAGCGCCAGATGCGCTCGATCCTTGAAGCGATTGCCGACCGGCCACAGAAAATGCCCACGGTCCTGATGGGCGACACCAACGAATGGCGCACCGCTGCGGGCTGTCTCAAGGATCTCGGCCCCGAATTCCGCCTCGCTCCGACCGGCCCCAGCTTCCACGCTCGCCACCCGGTAGCGCAACTCGACCGCATCATCGTCCACAGGGACCTCAGCGTCGAAGCTGCCGGCGTCCACATGAGCCCTGCCGCCCGCAAGGCCTCCGACCACCTGCCGATTTGGGCTCGAGTGAGTGCGTAAAATTCCGCGCTCACCCTCAGTTCGTCGAAGGGCGAGCGCTCTCGTTTCGACAAGCTCAACGTGAGCGTGTTTGTTAGCCTGCGATTTTCCTGAGCCGCCGCCGCTGAATCGACGACCCAATCCCCATCGCCTCGCGGTACTTCACCACCGTTCGCCGAGCGACATCGAAGCCCCGCTGTTTCAGCAGCGCAGCGATGGCATCGTCGCTAAGGATCTCCGTCTCAGCATCAATCAGCTGCTTGATCCCGGCCTTCACCGCCTCCGCCGCCGCGCCGCCCTCACTCTCCGAAGAGGCAACGCCCGACCCGAAGAAATACTTGAGCTCGAACAACCCACGATCGCACAGCAGGTACTTGTTCGACGTGACCCGGCTGACCGTCGATTCGTGCATCCCGATTGCCTCGGCTACGTCGCGCAGCGTCATCGGCTTCATCGCCGAGACACCCCGCTCGAAGAAGCCCTGCTGCCGCTTCACGATCTCCGACACGACCTTCACGATCGTCCGGGCCCTTTGGTCGAGCGCCTTCACCAGCCAGTTCGCCGTTTGCAGGCATTCGCTTAGCCAGGCCCGTGACGCCTTGTCCTGTGGCCCGGACTTCAGTTCCTGATAGTAGCGCCGGTTCACCAGCAGGCGGGGCAGCGTTGCCTGATTCAGCTCGACCGCGAATCCTGCCCTCGTTCGCCGAACGAACACGTCGGGCGTGACCTCCTCGGCAGCAGTGCCGGAGAAGCGGCAGCCCGGCTTGGGATCGTAGGCCCGCAGCTCGCGGATCATGTCGGCCAAGTCCTCGTCGTCGACGCCGCAGATCCGCTTTAGGTCGTTGGTGCGCCCCTTCGACAGCAGGTCGAGATTATCGATCAGCCTCGCCATCGCCGGATCGTAGCGGTCCGCAGCCTTCGCCTGCAGCGCCAGACACTCGGCAAGCGAGCGGGCACCCACACCCGGCGGGTCCAGGCCTTGCACGAGGCCGAGCGCCTGCTCGACAAGCGGGAGCGGAGCACCGGTCAAGTCGGCGACCTGCTCGAGCGGGATTGTCAGGTAACCCGTCTCTTCGAGCGCCTCGGCAATGACCCTGGCGAGGTCGCCCAGATCGCCTGACTGCCCGTGCAGTTGGTCATGCAGATGCTCGGCCAGCGACGCCGCCGCATATTGAACCCGTTCGAAATCGAAGCCTTCGTCGCTACCGCTTGACGTCACGACGTCATTGAAACTGTCCGTCTCCAGCGCTTCCGCCTGCCAATCCATGTCGAGCGGGCGGTCATCGTCGGCCTGCCCAGTAATCAGGTCATCCGCGCCCGGGTCATCCGGTCCTTCATCGCTGTCGGTTGTTTCCCCGACGAAGTCGCCGGCGGGCTGCTCATCCGGCTCGCCGGACTGCGCCTCCAGCAGCGGGTTCTTCGACAGTTCCTCGGCAAGGAAGGAGTCCAGCTCGAGATTGCTCAGCTGCAGCAGCTGGATTGCCTGCCGCAGCTGCGGCGTCAGCACCAGCTGCTGCGACTGGCGAATGCTCAGGGAGGGGCCCAGGCCCATCGCCAGGCTCTACAGCGCGAAGCTCTCGCCGAGGTAAAGGCGCCGGACCTCCTGGTCGGCGACCAACGCTTCGGGCGTGCCGGCAAACAGGACCTGGCCGTCATAGATGATGCAGGCCCGGTCGACGATATCGAGCGTCTCGCGCACATTGTGATCGGTGATGAGCACGCCAATTTCACGGCTTTTCAGCTCGCGGACCAGCTCGCGAATATCGGAGATCGAAATAGGGTCGATCCCCGCGAACGGCTCGTCGAGAAGCATGATCGAAGGGTTGGCAGCCAACGCGCGGGCGATCTCGCACCGCCGCCGCTCGCCGCCCGACAGTGCCATCGCCGGAGAATCCCGAAGCGCGGTCAGCCCGAACTCCCCGAGGAGCTGCTCAAGCCGATCACGCCGTGTCTGCTTGTCGAGACCCGCTGCCTCGAGCACCGAGGCGATATTCTCCTCGACCGACATGCCCCGGAAGATCGACGTTTCCTGGGGCAGGTAGCCGAGCCCGAGGATCGCACGCCGGTACATCGGCAGCGAGGTGATGTCCGCACCGTCCAAGTAGATGCGGCCGCTGTCGGGCTTAACCAGACCCATGACGGAATAGAAGCAGGTGGTCTTGCCGGCGCCGTTAGGCCCGAGCAGCCCCACCACCTCGCCGCGGTGCACGTCGAGGCTGACGTCGTGCAGCACGGCGCGCTTGTCGTACGACTTGGCGATCGAGCGGACCTCGAGTCCATCATCCTTCCGCCGGGTCTCAGCGGCCGGACGCGGGAAGGTCGCCGTTTCGTTCATCGGCCTATTGTTTCTGCTGCTGGGGCTGCTGCGACTGGCGCTGCGGCACGACGAAATGGCCGGTGACACGCCCTCCGCTCGAGTTCACGCCCGGCGGCCCGCCATCGACGACGGCACGGCCCGAATCGAGGTCGATCACCAGCCTGGCGCCGTTCACCTGATTCTGCCGCTGATTGAGCTGCACGTTCCCGATCAGGGTAATGAGCTTGCGATTGAGGTCGTAGATGCCGAAGTCACCCTTGGCCGTCTCGGTCGGGCTCCTGACCGTCACGCCGCCGGCAGCATCGAGCCGCTGAATTTGCGTGTTCCCGCCACCCGGTGCGTTTGAATAAGCGACCGTCAAGCGCGGCGTGTCGAGGGTCAGCTCGGCCTGCACTGCATGCACATTGCCGCTGAACACCGCTCGGTCGGCGCGATCCTGAACTTCGATCCGATCGGCCTGTACGTCCACCGGAGCGTTGGTGTTGTGGCCCTTGAGCGCCGACACCGACCCCTGCTGCTTTACCTGCGCAAAGGCCGCGCTTGCGGCCAGCACGGTTGTTGCAAGGATGATGCCAGCTTTGTGCACGGCGATCATCTGACCGCCCCTTGCACGATTTTCAAGCGAGCGCCGCCGTCGAGGACGACGGTATGATTGGTGAGATCGGCCCGGATGCGGTTGGCGCGAAACTGCCCGAGGCTGGTTGCGCCTTGAGCCGGGCCCTGGCTGGCGAGCTGTTGTTCGGTGAGGTCGACGAGCACGTCGCTGGTCTGCAGGTGGAAGCCGTCGGCGCCGGCGACCTTCACCGGACCATCGATCGCGACCCGCTGCGTGTCGATGTTGTAGCGGCCCCTGTTGGCAACAATCTGCATCGGGCCTTTCGGCTGCTGGACGTTCGCCGCGATCCCTTCGATGTTCACGATCGGCGTGTCGGAATTGGGCTGGACCGCGCGATTCGCGGTCATCACGAACTGCTGCCCCTTCTTGTCCGTCCCCTGGTAGCGAGCCGATTCGACCCGCATGCGCTCAGGCGCGCTCTGCACCTTCTTTTTGTCGAGGATGAAGCTGACGTCGCCTTTCTTGTGCAACGGCGCGAGCGCGAGCACCGCAACCAGAACGCCTACCGCGCTCGGCAGGGCGATCTTCGACAGGCCGACGAGCTTGTCGTGCCCGCTCCCGGGTTCGGCCCAGCGCGGTTTGCGCGGCCTCCTTGGCATCCGGTCAGCCATCGTGGGCGAAAATATCCTGCTCGGGCCAGCCCGCGATATCCAACAGCGCACGGGTGGGAAGGAAGTCGAAGCAGGCGCGGGCAAGCTCCGTCCGCTCCTCGCGCGCCAGCCGCTCGTCGAGCTTCTCCTTGAGCTGATGAAGATAGCGGACATCGCTCGCAGCATAGTCGCGTTGCGCGTCGCTCAGCTCAGGGGCTCCCCAGTCGCTGGTCTGCTGCGCCTTCGACAAGTCGACGTTGAGCAATTCCTTGACCAGGTCCTTGAGGCCGTGCCGGTCGGTGTAGGTGCGGACCAGGCGCGACGCAGTGCGGGTGCAATAGACCGGCGCCGCCATTATCCCGAGATACGCCTGCATGATGCCGATGTCGAAGCGGGCAAAATGATAGAGCTTCAGCCGCTGCGAATCGGACAGGAGGCGTTTCAGATTCGGCGCGGAATAGTCGCTCCCACGCTTGAAGCGAACGAGGTGCTCGTCCCCTTTGCCGTCGGACAATTGCACGACGCATAGCCGGTCCCGCGCGAAGTTCAGGCCCATCGCCTCGGTGTCGACGGCGATCGGGCCGTCAGCGAATTCAAGGTCGGCGGGCAGGTCTTCCTCGTGCAGATGAACGGCCATTCTCACTCCTTAACCAAGCTCTCGAGGGGCTTTAGTCCGCCTGATGCCTTGCTTGCCAGCCCTGTCCCGAACTGAGTCACTAGAGCGGCGCTGTTTTTTCCTGTAAGGAGCGCACCGGTGCGTGAGTGGATTGCGTGCCTGACCGGTTGCGCCATGTGGCCCGAGCGCGTTGGTTTTCAGGGGTAAGCGGGCTCTTTTAAGTTCGGACGGTGCATGGGTTTCGATAGAGGGCGCAAGGGAGACCGCGGTGGGCGCGGTCGCGATAAGCGCGACAGCTTCGGCGACGATAATTCTTCTTCATTCGGTGGCGGCGATTTCGGCGGCGGCGGCGGTTATGGTGACCGCGGCGGCTTCGGCGGCGGTCGTGGCGGCTATGGCGGCGGCGGCGGTGGTGG
>DASVXN010000014.1:0-3429 GCA_036392635.1 Sphingomicrobium sp.
CCCGGCCTGGTGATGGTCGGATGGTGGACGGGTTTCCCGTACTGGCTCTCCGTCGCCGTGATCGGCATCGGCGGCATCCTTGGCGTCATGTACTCGGTCCCGCTTCGGCGCGCGCTCGTGACCGGCACCGATCTTCCCTACCCGGAAGGCGTCGCCGCGGCCGAGGTGCTCAAGGTCGGCGCGGGCGTCGGCGGCGCGGAGGAGAACCGCCGCGGGCTGGTCCTGATCGGCGGCTCGACGCTGGTCTCGGCCCTGTACTTCATCCTTGCCAAGACGCGGCTCGTGACCGACGCCGCAGCGAAGACCTTCCGCGTCGGCGCAGGCGGCAGTGCAGTCTCGGCCAGCCTCTCGATGGCTCTCATCGGCGTCGGTCATCTCGTCGGTGTGGCCGTCGGCCTCGCGATGGTGGTCGGCCTCATCATCAGCTGGGTCTTCATCGTCCCCCACTGGACGCAGGACCCCGGTCTCATCGCAGCAGCCGGCGGCGATCTCGAGAAGCTCGTCTCCACCGCCTTCCGTGCCAAGGCGCGCATGGTCGGCGCCGGCACAATCGGTATCGCTGCCATCTGGACCTTGCTCCGCATCATCGGGCCGATCGCGGCGGGCATCCGCGCCGCGCTCGCCGCCAACCGTGAGCGCAAGGCGGGCCGCGCGAGCGAGCTTCCGATCACCGAGCGCGACATCCCGATCGGCATCGTCGGTGCGGTGATCCTCGCTTCGATGATCCCGATCGGGTTCCTGCTTTACGCGTTCGGCAACACCGCGCCGATTGCCGCAAACCCCACCACCACGATCATCATCAGCATCATCTATACGCTGATCGCGGGCGTCGTGATCGCGGCGGTCTGCGGCTACATGGCGGGCCTCATCGGCGCTTCCAACAGCCCGATCTCCGGCGTCGGCATCCTGTCCGTGCTCGGCATCTCGCTGATCCTTGCTGCACTGTTTCCCGCAGTCGGCGGCGACCTCACCAAGGCACTGGTCGCCTATGCCCTGTTCGTGACGGCCATCATCTTCGGCGTGGCGACGATCTCGAACAACAACCTGCAGGACCTCAAGACCGGCGAACTGGTTGAAGCGACGCCATGGCGTCAGCAGGTCGCGCTGGTCCTCGGCGTCGTGTTCGGCGCGCTGGTGATCCCGCCGATCCTCGACCTGCTCAACGCCGCCTTCGGGTTCCAGGGCGCGCCCGGTGCGGGCAACAACGCGCTGAGCGCTCCGCAGGCGGCGATCATCTCGACGATCGCCCAGGGCGTGCTCGGCGGCAGCCTCGACTGGGGCCTGATCGGCCAGGGCGCCATCGTCGGCGTCGCCGCCGTGATCGTCGACGAGGCGCTCAAGCGCAGCAGCAACGGCCGCATGTACCTGCCGCCGCTCGCCATCGGCATGGGCATCTACCTGCCGATGGAAGCGACGCTGCTGATCCCGGTCGGCGCGGTGCTCGGATGGTTCTACAATCGCTGGGCGCTCAACTCGCGCAGCCCGGCATTCGCCGAGCGCCTCGGCGTGCTGATGGCGACCGGCCTCATCGTCGGCGAAAGCCTCATGGGCGTCGTCTACGCCGCTGCCGTGGCTGCTGCTGAGAAGGCTGGGTCGGAGGACAGTGCCGGCGTCCTCGCGCTCGTCGAGCCTTATTCCGCGGTCATGGCCGTCAGCATCGTCGTGTTCGCGATCGCGCTTGCCGGTCTTTACTTCTGGACCAAGTCGCGCGCGGTGGATGCCCCGGCACCCAACGACGACGCGGGAACGCCGGAGCCTTCGTTCCGCTAACGACCGAACACGGCCTTGCTGAGCGCGCGCGGCGAGAGCGGCCCGGCGCCCGCTTCGGCCTTGCGCACCAGGTCCACAATGGCGCGATTCACAGGCGCGGCTCGCTGGAGACGATCGGCAAGGCGCACAAGCTCGCCGTTGAGATAGTCGATTTCTGTCTTGCGTCGGGCAGCAAGATCGTCGGCCATGGAGGAGCGCGCCTTGGCGTCGATCTTCCAGCGCTTCAGGAACACATTGTTGAACAGCCAGTCCGGTGAATCGACGATCCGCGGCAGCATTTGCAGGGAGATCGGGCCGACGCTCGCGGGCTCGATCGCGGCTCTCTTAAGCAGGTCGAGCCCCTCGCGGATCGATGCGGCGAACACGCGCCGGTAGTCCCGGCGCCGCAGCTCATCCTGCAGGGTCTTGCCAGACAGCGCATTCACCGCATTGTTGAGGTTGATGAGCAGCTTGCCCCAGGCCAGGCCAAGCATGTCGTCGCTGAGCTTGAGCGCCGCAGGACCTGTGCCGACCGCTTCGGCGAGCGACCGCGTGCCGGCCCGCTGCTCGGCGTACAGGTCGCCGGCCACACCTTTGTGGAAGCGCCCCTTGCTGAGGTAGGCGACGTTGTAGGGGACCATCCCCCGCGCGACCTCGAAGCGGCCGGCAAGGCCTTGCTCGAGCACGTCGACGTTGCTCACCCCGTTCTGGAAGCTGATCACGGTCGCGCCTGGCCGGCCATGCTCGGCGATGTCTGCCGCGGCCTTCGCCGTGTCGCCGCTCTTCACAGTAACGGCGATCACCTCGGCATCGTCGAGCCCCTCCGGCCCGCAGCGATAGTCGATCTCGCCAGGCGCGAGGTGGAGCTGCCAGCCGCTATAGTCGCTGAGCGTGAGGCCATGCTCGTCCACGTCCTTGGAAAGCTTCGGCCGGCCGATGAAGGTGACCGGCACGCCTGCCGCGGCCCACGTGCCGCCGATGAAACACCCGACGGATCCCGCCCCCAGGATCGCGACCTTCGGCCCCCCTGCCATGCCTATCCCCTCCCGCGGTACGGCTGCACTCCCTGGTCCGGCAGCCACAGGCCTTCCGGCGGAGCGCCGGACTGCCAGAACACGTCGATCGGCATCCCGCCGCGCGGGTACCAATAGCCGCCGATGCGAAGCCAGGTCGGCTTCATCTCGTCGGTGAGCCGTTGGCCGATGCCGACCGTGACGTCCTCGTGAAAGCCGCAATGGTTGCGGAACGAGCCGAGGAAGATCTTCAGGCTCTTGCTCTCGACGATCGTTTGCGCCGGCGCATAATCGATGACGATGTGCGCGAAGTCCGGCTGTCCCGTCACCGGGCACAGCGACGTGAACTCCGGCGCCGTGAACCGCACGAGGTAGAGCGAGCCCGGACGGGGGTTGGGCACATAGTCGAGCGCCGCTTCCTCAGGCGAAGCGGGAAGGGTGCTGGTCTTTCCAAGCTGGGTCGTTTCCATTGCGAGGCAACCTAGCGCTTGACCGTCGCCATTGCGAGGAGCGTAGCGTCGCCGTGCTCGCAACGACGGAGGGACCGATGGACTCGATCGTATCGACGGATTGGCTGGCGAAGCATCTGGGCGAGCCGGACCTCGTGGTGGTGGACTCCAGCTGGCACATGCCGGCGAGCGGCCGCAAGGCGCGCGAGGAATATGTT
>DASVXN010000015.1:0-1728 GCA_036392635.1 Sphingomicrobium sp.
AAATATGCCGGAGCGCCTGATCGACGTATTTGCTTCGGTGCGGATGCCCGATCAGGAACGGGTGCAGACAGATCGACATGACTCTGCCCGTCGTGGCGCCGTCCTCGTAAGGTACATCGAACTGGTCGCAGATCATCTGTCCGAAGGACTCATCGCTTTGACCCTGCTCGAGGAAGGCCGTGTAGTCGTTGATTTCGACGGAATAGGGCAATGACAGCATGGAGCCGCTTGCGACCCGGTGCCGTCGCAAAGGGTGTTGGAAATTGAGAGCGGTGCCTCCGGCGCGATGACGGTACCTCCTCAGGCAGCGAGGTCAATCATGCTCTTGGCTGGCGGCTGACCGAGTGTCTGCCAGCCATCGACCTTGCGCATGCTGATCTGGCCTGAGGCGAGCAGGGCCCAGAACAGCATGGCAGCGGTCTCGGCCGAGGGCAGCACGGTCTGCGTCTTGATGCGGCGCTTGAACTCTTCATGCAGCCGCTCAATGGCGTTCGTGGTCCGCGCCGACTTCCACTGGCTCAAGGGCAGCCGGGTAAAAGCGAACAGCGCCTCGCCGGCCTCTTCAAGGCTGTCGGCGACGGCGCGGCACTTCAGCCGCCACTTGCGCAGGAAGGCCCGACGCCGGGTCTCGATCTCCTTCACAGTCTCGGCGTAGATCATGTCCGTATAGTCGGCGGAGATCTCCTCGTGCAGCCGCTCCGGCGCGTGGGCCAGCAGATTCCTGTGCTTGTGGACCGTGCACCTTTGAACTGGTATCGCCGGCCAGAGCGCGGCCAGCGCCTTCTCGAGGCCGGCCGCGCCGTCGATGATCAGGAACTCCGGGGTCCGCAGGCTGCGGGCGATCAGGTCGTCGAGCACCGCCCGCCAGGCGGCCTCGCTCTCCCCGCCCATGTTGCGGGTCGCGAGCAGCACCTTCTGCCCGTCGCGGCGCACGCCGAGGACCACCAGCAGTGAGATAGAGGTCGCCTTCCGATCCAGCCGGACCCGCACGACGGTCCCGTCCAGAACGAGGCGGACGATGTCCTCGCCCGCAAGGTCACGCCGGCCCCAAGCCTCCCAGTCCGTCTTGACCTTGCGCCAGGCACGGCTGACCACATCCTTGCCCACCGCGCCCCGGAACAGCGCCAACAGGGCACGCTGCACCCGCCGCGTGTTGGTCCCGGCCAGGTAGGCACCCGCAATCAGCGCCTCGAGCTGACGCGTCCGCCGGGCGTAGCGCGGCAGCACCGCGCTGCGCCATTCCCGGCTGCCGCCGTCCTCGGCCCGCAGCCGAGCCCGCGGCACCGCGATCTCCACCGGCCCGAAAGAGCCGGTCAGCCGCCGCGTCCGATGCCCGTGCCGATGCCCAACTGCCCCGCCCCGCTCGTAGCGGCCGCGCCCCAGCGCCGCCTCGAGCTCCTGCTCGACTAGCTCCTCGATGAAGCCGCGGATCCGCCCCCGCAGTCCGGCCTCGATCGGGTCGAACCAGGCCTCCCCAGCAAACAGCGCCTCGTCGGTCGGCCCCTTGCTGCTACCCTTCCCCATGGCGTGGTCTCCACCGGCGCGCCAACGCCGGCCATGGCTCGTTGAACAAGCCGGAGACTACGCCACCCCGATTTCCCACCACATCCGCGACGGCGCCCCAAGTCACGAACAAGGCTGCATACTCCGCCCGGCCTGGGCCAGCGCCACGGTCTCGGAAGGCGTTTCGCCAAACAATTCCCGATAGTCGTGCGCGAAATGGCCGAG
>DASVXN010000016.1:0-1911 GCA_036392635.1 Sphingomicrobium sp.
CAGGACTAACGAGGTTGCGCCTGGCTCTATCCTGCCGAGCCGCGCTCTTCAGGTGCATGAAGCCGAACGCGGATGATGCGGCGCGGGTCGGAGTCAATCGCTTCGAGCTTCCAGCCGGAAGGATGGGTCACGGTTTCGCCCTTCGCCGGAATGTGACCCGCAATCAGGAACACGAGCCCGCCCAGGGTATCGACCTCGTCTTCCTCGGAAGACAGCCGGGCGTCGACCGTTTCCGCCAGCTCTTCCAGCTCGACGCGAGCGTCCGCTTCCCACAAGCCGTCGTCGAGCATGGTCAGCATGCCGCCGACCACTTCCTCGTCATGCTCGTCCTCGATCTCGCCGACGATCTCCTCGACGACGTCCTCGATGGTGACGAGGCCCTCGGTCCCGCCGAACTCGTCCACGACGATCGCCAGGTGGACGCGCTGGCTGCGCATGCGGGCGAGCAGTTCGATGACGCCCATCGATTCCGGCACGAACAGGGGCTCGCGCATCAAGGCCGGGAGCGACCGGTCCTTCGACGGGTCGTGATTGGCGATGAAGACGTCCTTGATGTGGACCATGCCGCAGACCTCATCGAGGCTGTCGGCGTAGACGGGCAGGCGGCTGTGGCCCGCGTCGGCGAAGGCGCGGACGAGGTCTTCGAAGCTGATGTCGTTCGGCACCGCCATGATGTCGCCGCGCGTGACGCAAATGTCGCCCGCCGTCTGCTCGCCGAAGTGAAGCAGGTTGCGGAGCATCTGGCGCTCGGTCGGCGAGAGGTCGCCGGCGACGGGGCGGGAGTCCTCGGCCTCGTCGATCGCCTCCTCGATCTCCTCACGGAGCGTCGGCTCGGATTCATCACCGAAGATGAGGTGACGCATGCCGCGCCACAGGCGAGAGCCGCCGGCATCCTCGTTGCGGGTGGCCATCAGGCGGCCTCCTCGTACGGGTTGGCGATGCCGAGCCGCCGGAGTGCGCGGATTTCGCGCGCCTCCATGTCGGCGGCTTCGTCATCCTCATGATGATCGTAGCCCAGCAGGTGCAACGTGCCGTGCACCATCAGGTGCGTGGCATGGTCCTCGAACTTGATGCCCTTGTCGTCGGCCTCCTGCTCGCACACGCCACGCGCCAGGATGATGTCGCCCAGCAACAGTTCCGGTCCGGCAACGTTTGCCTGCTGCAGCTCGTCTTCTTCAAGCATCGGGAAGGAGAGGACGTTGGTGGGCTTGTCCTTGCCACGCCACTGAGCGTTCAGCGCCCGCACTTCGTCATTGCTGGTCAAGCGAACCGACAGCTCGACGGTGCGCTCAGCAGCGGCAAGCTGCGGGAAGGCGCTTTCCGCAATGGCCGCCTCGGCCGCGCGCTGGACGAGCTCCTCCCAGGAGCGGCTACTGTCCCATTCCTCGTCGGCTTCGAGAGCGATCTCCAGCATCACCGGCCGGGTCCCTCATAGGCTTCGACGATCCGCCCGACGAGCGGGTGGCGGACCACGTCGGCGGCGGTGAACCGAACCGTCGCGATGCCCTTCACCCGTTCCAGCTTGTTGACGGCATCGGCGAGACCGGACTTGCTCGCATCGGGCAAATCGACCTGGTGAGGATCGCCGCACACGACCATCCGGCTGCGCATGCCGAAGCGGGTCAGGAACATCTTCATCTGCGCCGGCGTGGTGTTCTGCGCCTCGTCGAGGATGATGAAGGCGTCGTTGAGCGTGCGCCCGCGCATGAAAGCGATCGGCGCGATCTCGATCTCGCCGGACGCGATGCGCCGCTCGACCTGCTCGGTCGGGAGCATGTCGTAGAGCGCGTCGTAGAGCGGGCGGAGATAGGGGTCGACCTTCTCCTTCATGTCGCCCGGAAGGAAGCCAAGGCGTTCGCCCGCTTCAACGGCGGGGCGGGACAGGATCAATCGGTCCACGGTGCCGGCGAT
>DASVXN010000017.1:0-6411 GCA_036392635.1 Sphingomicrobium sp.
ATGGGCCGAGCTGGCGCCGTCGACGGTCGCGCGTCGCTCGGCCGCGCTCCGCCGCTTCTATGGCTTCCTGGTTGATGATGGCTTGCGCAGGGACGATCCGTCGGAGGCTCTCCCGCGACCCCGCTTCGAGCGCCCGCTGCCGCGGATCCTCGATGCGGACGAAGTGACACGCATGTTCGAGGCTGCGGAGGACCGCGCGGCGAGCGGTCAGTTCACCGCCGTCCGCAACCTCGCTTTGCTCGAGCTCCTCTACGGCTCCGGCCTTCGCGCGAGCGAGCTGGTGAGCCTCCCGCGCGGAGCAGTCCGCCCAGGCCAACCATTCCTCATGGTGCGCGGCAAAGGATCGAAGGAACGGCTGGTGCCGATCTCGACACGAGCCGAAGCCGCCGTGGCCAAGTGGCGGGAGGTTTCGGCGGACGACCGGCCGTGGCTCTTCCCAAGCGGGAAGTCTCACCTCAGCCGGGTCCGCCTGTTTCAGATCGTCCGCGCGATGGCCGCCGACGCCGGCATCGCACCCGAGCGCGTCAGTCCCCACGTCCTTCGCCACGCTTTCGCGACGCACCTGCTCTCCGGCGGCGCGGACCTGCGCGTGCTTCAGTCGCTCCTCGGCCACGCCGACATCGCGACCACGCAGATCTACACGCATGTCGACAGCGCCCGACTGGTCGAGCTGGTGAACACCAAGCACCCGCTGGCGACGCGTTCTCGTTGACCTTCACGGCTGCTTCCGCCTAGGCGCCGCCCTGAAATGAAGACTTATCTCGACTTCGAGAAGCCGATTGCCGAGCTCGAAACCCGCGTCGCCGAGCTGCGGGAGACGGCCAGCAGTTCCGACATCGACATCGATGCCGAGGTCGGCCGCCTCGAGGCCAAGTCGAACAAGCTGCTCCGCGACACGTATGCGAGGCTGTCGCCGTGGCAGAAGGCGCAGGTCGCGCGCCATCCTGACCGCCCCCACTTCAAGGACTATGTCGCGGGTATCGCCGACGACTTCGTTCCGCTCGCCGGTGACCGCGCATTCGGCGACGACCCGGCGATCATCGGCGGGCTTGCGCGCATCGATGGGCGCCGGGTCATGCTGCTCGGGCACGAGAAGGGCGACGACACCGTTTCCCGTCTCAAGCACAATTTCGGCATGGCCAAGCCCGAGGGTTACCGGAAGGCCATTCGCCTGATGAAGCTCGCCGACCAGTTCGGCATCCCCGTCGTGAGCCTCGTCGATACATCCGGTGCTTTCCCGGGCGTTCAGGCGGAGGAGCGCGGCCAGGCCGAGGCCATCGCCCGCTCGACCGAGCAGTGCCTCGCCCTCAGCGTGCCGATGATCGCTGCGGTCGTGGGCGAGGGCGGGTCCGGCGGCGCAATCGCCATCGCCGCCGCCAACCGCGTGCTGATGTTCGAACATGCGGTCTATTCCGTGATCTCTCCCGAGGGCTGCGCCTCGATCCTCTGGCGCACCGCCGACAAGGCGCCGGACGCCGCGGAAGCGATGAAGATCACCGCTGCCGATCTTCAGGCCCTCGGGGTCGTCGATCGCATCGTGAACGAGCCGCTCGGCGGCGCGCACCGCGAACCGGACGCTGCCATCGGTGCGCTGAAGGGCGCGCTGATCGAGGAGCTCGACGGCTGCGGCAAGCTCGGCCCGGACGAGATCCGCGCACAGCGCCGCGCCAAGTTCCTCGCGATCGGCTGAGGCGCAGGAACCAGCCTCAGTCATTCCCCGTTCAAATTGCCCACGCTTAGTTCGGGGGCGAAACGGAAGGTTGGGCGAGGCTCATGCGTAAGACGTTTCTGTTGCTGGCCGCTGCGGCGCTGGCACTTTCCCCCGCGGCGGCACAGCGCCTCCGTACTCTTGATCCGCAAGATGTCTCCGAAGCGCGGCAGTACAATGCCGCGCTGGTCCAGGAACTCGGCGGGGCAGAGACGGGGCCCCGCGCGGCCTATGTGAACGCCGTCGGTCACAAGGTCGGCGCCTATGCGGGCATCGCGAACCCCGGTCAGTCACTCCACTTCACCACGCTCAACTCGGCGGTCGAGAACGCCTTGTCCGTCCCTGGCGGCTACGTCTACGTCACGCGGCAGCTGCTGGCGCTGATGGACGATGAATCCCAACTCGCCTTCGCGCTGGGCCACGAGGTGGGCCATGTGGCTGCCAACCACGCGCACGTGCGCGAACAATATGCTCAGCGCAGTTCCTTTGGTGTTTTCGGCCAGATCCTCGGCGCGATCTTCGGGCCCGGCGCTGCCGACCTCATCCGGGCACGCTCGACCCTCGATCTCCTCAGCTTCTCGCGGGAGCAGGAATATCAGGCAGATACGCTCGGCCTGCGCTACATGATCGGTGCCGGCTACGATCCCGTGGGCGCGGCGGGCGTGCTCGCCGCACTCACTCGTGCAAGCGCTCTCGAAACGCGCCTGCAGGGGCGGACCAATCGGCGGACGCCGGAATGGGCGAGTACGCATCCGCTCAGCGAGAACCGTCTGCAACGAGCGCTGGCGGCTGCTCAGGCGACGGGGCGGCTCGGCACCGGCATCCGCAATCGCGACGTGTTCCTCGGCGAACTCGAGGGCATCACTGTCGACGACGACCCTTCACAGGGCGTGATCGAGGGAGCGACCTTCACCCATCCGGATCTCCGCATTCAGTTCAGCGTCCCGCAGGGCTATCTCATGTCCAACGGCAGCGACGCCGTGACGATCTCCGGGTCGGCCGGGAAGGCTCAGTTCCGGCAGGGGCCGCCCAACCTCGATCAGGCGATCTCGTTCGCTTACCGGCTGCTGACGCGCGACCGCTTCCAGATCGGCTACCCGCCGCCGCAGCGCGTGGTGATCAACGGCATGCAGGCCGCGCTCACGACGGCTCGGGTCAACACCGATTCCGGCATGATGGACGTCAGCGTCATCGCCTATCAGTGGGATGCGGAGCGGGTCTTCTACTTCGCGATGCTGACGCCCGCTGGCTACGGCGTCACCCCGTTCGTGCCGATGATCAACTCGCTGCGGCGGATCACACCTTCGGAGGCGGCCTCGATCCGCCCGCGGGTCATTCACGTGGAGACGGTGCGACCGGGAGACACGGTCTATTCGCTGAGCAGTCGCATGGCCTACCGCGACTTCAAGCTCGAGCGATTCCTGTCGCTCAATGGGCTCAGCGCAAACAGCGCGCTGGTGCCGGGCCGAAAGGTGAAGCTGGTCGTGCTGGGGAACCGGACAGGAGCGGGCCCCCGCACTTCTTAAGGCATGTAGGTGTTGGCCGTCGCGCCCATCTTGCCCCACATGCCGCCGACACCGCCGCCAAGCGACTGCAGCCCGCTCATCATCGTGATGATGATCAGGGCGGCAATCAATCCGTATTCGATCGCAGTCGCTCCGCGCTGATCGGCACGGAGCGTGCGCAATTTCGTTCGGATAGCGCTCACGCCACCCTCCTCTGGTCCACGTCCACGTATCCGGTGTAAATCGCGGGCAGTTAACAACTCTTCCCTCGTGAAGGTTAACGCCGCCTCATCTCTGTTGAGTCCAGGCCGCGAAGTGGAGGATCTCGAAGGTCTCGACGGTCCGACTGCCGTCCCCGGCTGCAGCGAAAGCCTCGGCCGCGGCGGCTCGCGCTGCCCTGCTCATGAATCGCGGGCGGGCAGCCAGCACATTGGTGGCAGCCATCGCTCGCAGATCCAGGATGAGGCGCTCGAACGAGCGATAGGAGACCGGCACCCGGTCGATATCCACGACGGGGTTAACGAACCCTGCGTCCGCCAGGAGAGGAGCAAGCGCCGAGGCCTCGATCCTCGGGTGCACATGGGGCGCCGCAGCGCCCTGGGCGGCATCCGCGGCACGCATGGCGTTTCGAAGCTGGAGCAGCGTGTCGCCTCCGGATACCGCACCGATCAACAGGCCGCCCGCCTTCAGGGAGTGGCCGATGAGACGAATGGCGAGCGGAAGCTCATTGACTGTGTCGAGCGTGCCTAGAGCGACCACCAGGTCATAGGTGGCTTCCGGCGGCAGCCAAGCATCCTCGACCAATGTCTCGCCCTTGGCGGCTAGGGCGAAGAGCACTCCCGGTTCCCGGACGTCGACTTGTCTGGCGAACGCCTCGAGCCGCTCGGGCCAACGCGGATCAGGGCAGCCGATCAGCAGCGCTCGCTCGAACGGCCGTTGCATGAGGGCGATGCGCTCGAGGCAGTCCTCGAAAGCCCGCTCGTGAAGGAAGAGCTCGGGGCCCTGGAGGGCCGCACGGTCGCGCCGCAGCGCGCGTGCGCTCATGTCGAACAGTTCGGGCATGCGGGCGCTTGTGCGCGGCCCTTGCGCACGCGACAAGCGGGACATGGTGGGAGCGGCGCTTCGTTCTGCAAGCAGGTGGGTGCTGGACTTCGCACTCCCGCCGAGGTGCGCCGGATGCAACACGATCGTTTCCGACGTGCACAGCTTCTGCCCCGACTGCTGGACCACCATTCACTTCCTGGGTCATTCGGGCTGCTCGACCTGCGGGCTCCCGCTCGAAGCCACGGAGCAGACCAGTTGCGGAGCCTGCCTCGCACAGCCGCCACGGATCGCTCGCACCCGCGCAGCCGTCGCATATGACGATCTCACCCGAACGCTCGCCATTCGTCTGAAATACGGCCGCAAGGTCGCAATCGCCCGAACGATGGCGCGTTACATGGCGCCGCTCGTCAGCGACGAGGGCGAGCGCCTGCTCGTCCCTGTGCCCCTCCATCGGTGGCGGCTGTGGGGCCGCGGCTTCAACCAGTCCGCGCTCGTCGCGCGGGAGCTGTCCCGCCGCCTCGCGGTACCCTCCGATCCCCTAGCGCTGCGCCGCGTCCGCCGAACGCCGCCGCTCAAAGGCATGAGCCCGCTCCAACGCCGCCGAACGGTCGCCGGCGCCTTCCGCGTCCGCGACAAGACGGCCATTGCCGGCAAAACGGTGATCCTGGTCGACGACGTCCTCACGACCGGCAGCACGGCCGAAGCGTGCGCGCGCACGCTGAAGCGTGCCGGCGCCGCGAGGGTCGAACTGGTGAGCTGGGCGCGCGTGGTGAAACCTTCGCGGTTGATGCGTTGAAGCGCGTGCCTAGATTGGCGGCGAAAGGATGGTTCGTGCCCGCGATTGAAATCTACACCAAAGGCTTCTGCCCTTACTGCTGGCGAGCGAAGTCGCTGCTCGAGTCCAAGGGTGTTTCCTACAAGGAGATCTCCGTCGACTGGGGCGGACCGGACAAGGAGGCCATGGTCCAGCGCGCCAATGGCCGCACGACGGTGCCGCAGATCTTCATAGGCGATTTCCATGTCGGCGGCTGCGATGACCTGATGGCGCTGGAGAGCGACGGCAGGCTCGACTCGCTGATCTCCGAGTCCGCGCCGTGACGCGCGTCGCGCTCTTTCAGTCGACTACCGGGATCGACCCCGATGCGAGTGCCCGAGCACTGAGCAGCGCCATCGAAGAGGCTGCCGCCGGCGGTGCTGAAATGCTGTTCACGCCCGAGATGTCGGGCCTCCTCGACCGCGATTCCGCGCGAGCGGCGAAGAACCTCCGGGCCCAGGAAGAGGATCGCGTCCTCGCCGCCGCTCGAGAAGCCGCGGCGCGGCACCGCATCTGGCTGCACATTGGCTCGCTCGCCGTGCTCGTCGAAGGCGGCAAGGTCGCGAACCGCAGCTTCATCATCGACCGCGAAGGTGAGATCCGCGGCACCTACGACAAGCTCCACCTGTTCGACGTCGACCTGCCGACGGGCGAAAGCTGGCGGGAGTCCAACACTTATTCGGCCGGCTCCGGCGTCGTGCTGGTCAACGGCACGCCGGTCGGCAAGCTCGGCCTGACCATCTGCTACGACCTGCGCTTCCCCGGCCTGTTCGCGAAGCTGGCCGAGTCGGATGCGGACATCATCGCCGTCCCCGCCGCCTTCACCGTACCGACGGGCCGGGCGCATTGGCATGTGCTGCTCCGGGCGCGTGCGATCGAAGCCGGGCTCTTCGTGATCGCGGCCGCTCAGGTCGGGCGCCACGAGGATGGTCGTGACACGTTCGGCCACAGCCTTGTCGTCGATCCCTGGGGCGAGGTGCTGCTCGACATGGGCGACAAGCCGGGTGTCGGCTTCGCCGACATCGACCTCAAGCGCATCATCGACGTTCGCGCGCGCATCCCCGCGCTCAACCATCGGCGCCCGATCCCCGAGGCCGTAACGCTGTGATCGTCTTCGATCTTCATTGCCGCGACGGCGGCGAGACGTTCGAGGCGTGGTTCAGCTCGAGCGCCGACTATGAAGAGCAGCAGGCTGCCGGGCTGGTGCAATGCCCGATGTGCCACTCGAGCAACGTGCAGAAGGCGCCGATGGCGCCGCGCGTGCCGCGCAAGGGCTCTGCCACCGATCCGCTCGCGCGCGTTGCCGCGATGCAGGCCGAGATGCTCAAGCAGTCGCGCTG
>DASVXN010000018.1:0-3939 GCA_036392635.1 Sphingomicrobium sp.
CCGAGCTCGCCGTCCGTACTGCCCGCTCGGTCTTGTGGAACTCGAGGCATTGCGGCTCGAACTCCAGCCCGCAATGATCGAGCAGGCGCCGGACCTCGCGCTCCGTGTCGTGAACCATCCGCTCGTAGATCACCCGGTGCACGCGTCCCGGCAGGACGGTGTCCACATGGGCCATCAGGCGCACATAATCGGCATAGTAGCGAGCGAGATGCTCGAGATCGTAGCTGAAGGCCTGCCCTCGCGCGAAATGCTGGCGAAAGTTCGACAGGCAGCAGCCGAGCGGGTGCCGGCGCGCATCAATGATCCTGGCGTTCGGCAGGATCAGCTGAATGAAGGGCACGTAGAGCCAGTTGTTCGGCAGCTTGTCGACGAAGTACGGCCGGTCCGTTCGCCGCTGGACGCCCGCCCGTTTCAGATATTCCTCGCCGATCGCACGCCGCTCGTCGGCCGACTTTTCGAGGATCGCGGCGGGGTATTGGCCTGACTGGCGCACGAGCGCCGGAATGTCCGGCAGCTCGGTGGTGCCTTCGACCTGGCTGTGAGACGACAGGATCTGCTCGATGAGGGTTGAGCCCGCACGCGGCATCCCGACGATGAAGATCGGGTCGGGCGCGGCGCACCCATCAGGCCGCTCAGCGAAGGCCTGCACGGTGAAGTGGGCGATTGAGCGGTCGACGGTCCGGGTGATCTCTCCCGGGCGGAACGGCTGGCTCCTGAGGCGCAGCGCATTGGCTTGCGAGTAATGCTCGAAGGCCTCGTCGATCCGCCCCGCATCGTGCAATGCCTTCCCGAGCGCGAAGTCGAGGTGAAAGCGGTCTTCGTCGCTCAGACCCGCCGCCGTCAGCGCCTGCTGCATGGCCTGGACATCAGCCTCGTCGAACTTGACGGTCTTGAGGTTGGCGAGGCTCCACCAGGCTTCACCAAGCGTCGGTTTGAGCTCCAGCCCCTTGCGATAGGCGGCAATGCCGTCGGCCTGCCGCCCGACCGTCTTGAGCATGTGTCCGTAGCTTAGCCACACGCGTGGCTGCTGCGGGCTCCGCTCGAGCACAGCTTCGTACAGCTCGATCGCCTGCTCGAAGTCACCGAGCCTCCCCAGCGTCGCGGCCTTGAGATTCCAGTGGCCGAGTTCCTCAGGCTCTTCCTCGAAGACATGATCGAGCAGTTCCATCGCTTCCGCCGGCCGCCCCATGCGCCCGAGGACGAGCGCGAGGTTGGCCTTCGCGGCGGCCCACCCTGGCGCAAGCTCGACCGCCCGCCGGAGCAGATTTTCGGCATCGTTCCAGCGGCCGATCCGCGCCGCCAGCTCGGCAAGCATGCGGATCGCGGCAGCATCGAAAGGATCCTCCTTCAGGTGCGGCTTGAGGATCCGCTCCGCGACGTCGAGGCGGTTCTCGTTGAGCGCCATCGCGGCCTCGATGAGGCGCGGGTGCCAGTGCCGTCGGGTGGGTGATTGCGTCGCCACGGCGGCAGCGTAGCGCGAAGCGGATGGCGCGGCTATGCGCACCGTCCATGATCTATTTCGAGGACCTGGAGGTCGGTGCCGAGACCGACTTCGGCAGCTACGACGTCACGCGCGAGGAAGTGATCGACTTCGCCCGCAAGTACGATCCCCAGCCCTTCCACCTCTCCGACGAGGAAGCCGCCAAGACGCACTTCGGGCGGCTTGCGGCCAGCGGCTGGCACACGACAGCGATGACCATGGCCGTGATCGCCCGCTACGTCGTCGATCACCGGCAGGCGGGCCTCGGCTCGCCCGGTATCGACGAATTGCGCTGGAAGAAGCCCGTCTATCCCGGCGACACGCTGCGCGTGCGCGGCAAGATCCTCGAGAAGACCCCGTCACGCAGTCGGCCGGAGATGGGCTCATTCCGCACGCAGACCACCGTCACCAACCAGGCGGGTGACGTTGTGATGACCTTCATCTCGATCGTGCTGATCCGCCGGCGGCCTGGCGGCGAAGCCACAGCCTAGTTAGGGCGCTCGTCCGAACTCTCTTTGGAATGGCCGCGGCTCTGGCGGTCGCCGGACCAACCCCGCAGGCGTTCCCCACTGGTGGTCGCCGACGAACGACTGCGCCAACCGCCGCCCCGATATTCGGAACGGTTCCAGCGAGTGGTCGGCGTGCTGCCGACCGTCGTCGTCGTCGTCGTCGTGGTAGTCCCGTGACGGCCTGACCAGCCCGAGCGGTCCCAACCACTCCAGTTCGAACCGGTGGTCGTGGTCACGCCAGTGCCGCTGCGGTGCCTTCGCTGCTCCCAATAGCGGCGCTGCTCGTCCGTCCAGACGTGCCGCCTGCGGTCGCGGTCGTAAACGTAGATGCCGGTGCCGGGGTAATAATAGTTGCCGTACCAGCCGAACGGATCGTAGCCGCCATAGTAGCTGCCGTACGGATAGCCGTAGCCATAGCGGCTGTAGGGGTAACCATAGCCCCATCCGCCATAGCCATAGCCGCCGTAGCCGCTGCCGTATCCAATCCCGATCGACACGCTGCTTCGCGGGTAGCCGTAGCCATAGCCGTAATCATAACCGTAGGGATCGCCGTACATGTCGTAGGCGCAGCCAGCGAGCGGCACACTGGTCAGGATTGCCGCCGCGGCAAGCTTCAGTCGAGCGATAGCCATATCGAGTCTCCAATACTTCCGGAGTTGCTCGACAGCGTGGCGCGTACGTCAGTGAACGCGCGCTGAACTAAAGTTTAACCGGGTCCGCTGACCCCGGCAGGCATCGCAGGCTCAGCCTGCGATGCCCTCCTTGGCTTTCGCGCTGCGGCTCTTCGCCTGGCTTTCGGCCTCGAGCGGGCCGGTCACCCGCACCACGCGCTTCGCATCACGCCAGATCTGGCGGTAGGCGAGGTAACCGAGCACCGACGCGAGCAGCAGGAAGATCGTCACCGAGATACCCGCCGCATGGCGGCTCTCGAGGTTCGGCTCCGCCGACCAGACGAGGAACGCCGACACGTCCTTGGCCATCTGGTCCACGCTGGGCTGCGTTCCGTCGGCGTAGGTCACCTGACCATTGGTGGTCAGGGGCGGCGGCATCGCGATGTTCAGGTTCGCGAAGTACGGGTTGTAATGCAGCCCGTTCGGCGTCTTCGCATCCGGGAACTTCTTCAACAGCTCGGCCGGCTGCGGCTGATATCCTGTGATCAGCGAGTAGATGTAGGCCGCTCCGCCTTCACGCGACTTGGTGATGAGCGACAGGTCTGGCGGCAGCGCGTTGTTGTTCGCTGCACGCGCCGCCGTCTCGTTTGCGAACGGCGACGGGAACGTATCGGAGGCCAGCGCCTTGCGCGTCGCCGGTTCACCTGTCTCCGGGTTGATCGACGGAACCTGCACCTTCCAGTCCGAAGCGATCTTCTTCACCTCGGCGTCGGTGTAGCCAAGCTCCTTGAGGTCGCGGAAAGCGACCAGCTTGAGGCTGTGGCAGGCCGAGCAGACTTCCGAATAGACCTGGAAGCCGCGCTGCAGCTGAGCCTTGTCGAACTTGCCGAACGGACCGTCCGACGAAAGCCGAAGCGGCTTCGGATGCTTATGGAACTCCTCTGACGCAAGCGGCGCAGGGGGGTTGGTGAGGTTGGCCGCTACTCCCGCGATCATCGAGATCAGCAGGACGCCGGCGAAGACCAGCCCGACCAGGAAACCAATAACACGGACCATTTGTCTTACCGTCCCCTTAGTGCGCAGTCGCGGTTGCGACGGAGCCGCCGCGCGTGGTGTCCTGCCCTGCCGGCGCGGCTTCCGCGGCCTCACCGTGCAGCACGCTCTCCGAGATCGAGCTCGGCAGCGGCATTGGCGTTTCGAAGCGCGAGACCAGCGGCAGGATCACGAGGAAGTGCAGGAAGTAATAAGCCGAAGCGATCTGCCCGAGCGCCACGTTGCGGGCGTTGATCTCGGCCCCGCCGACATAGCCGAGGATCAGCACGTCAATGACGAGCAGCCA
>DASVXN010000019.1:0-1689 GCA_036392635.1 Sphingomicrobium sp.
AAGCCGGCTTCCATCGCGCGGCCGGCAAAGCTCGGGAGATGATGAGTGACGCCTTCGGTCGATGCGTGGGCGCGGTGCGCGGCTGAGAAGGCATCGTCGACGTAGAAGTCGCCGAGGTCGGCCATGCCCTTCGCCAGCTCAGGATCATTCTTCTCTTCGCCGAGATGGAAACGCGTGTTCTCCAGCACGCCGATGTTACCCGGCAGCATGGTCGTGATTGCACGCTGCGCCTCGGGGCCAACGCAATCCTCGATGAACCGGACCGAGCGGCCGGCCAGCCGGTGGATCGGCAGCACGAGCTGTGCCGTCGACATGTCGGGGCGCGTCTCACCCTTCGGCCGCCCGAAATGGGACAGCAGCAGGACAATCGCGCCACGGTCGCTCAGCTCCAGCACCGTCGGGAGCATGGCGCGCAGCCGTGTGTCGTCGGTGACCTTCGCGCCATCCATCGGAACGTTGAGGTCGACGCGGACCAGGACCTTCTTGCCGGTGAGGTCCTCCGGCAGGTCATCGAGGGTCTTGAACTGTGTCATTTCGGGCGAAACGCAGCAATTGCAGCAGCCCTACGCGGGCGGAAAGCCGCATCGCTTCCGCTGGAGTTGAGCCGTGCTGTCATCGAGGACGCCATAGGAGCTGAGCTCGCCTGTAGGACAGAGGTCAGCCGAGCTTCCCCATGGCGCAGGCCGTGTCGACCATGCGGTTGGAGAAGCCCCATTCGTTGTCATACCAGCTGACGACGCGGACCAGCTTGCCTTCGATCACAGCGGTTTCGAGCCCGTCGACGGTCGAGCTGGCCGGCGTGTGGACGATGTCGGACGAGACCAGCGGATCTTCCGAATAGACGAGGACGCCGCGCAGGCGATCGCTCTCGGCCGCCGCCTTGAGGATCTGGTTGACTTCCTCGCGCGTGGTGTCGCGCTTGGGCGTGAAGGTCAGGTCGACGAGGCTGCCGTCCGGCACGGGCACGCGAACGGCCGAGCCGTCGAGCTTGCCCTTGAGCTCCGGAAGCACCTCTCCGACGGCGCGGGCGGCGCCGGTGGTGGTCGGGATGATGTTCATCGCCGCGGCGCGAGCCCGGCGCATGTCCGAGTGGATCTGATCCAGTATCTTCTGGTCGTTTGTGTAGGCGTGGACCGTGGTCATCAGGCCGCGCTCGATGCCGAGCGCATCGTTCAGGACCTTGGCGACCGGCGCCAGGCAGTTCGTCGTGCACGAGGCGTTGGAGACGATCTTGTGCTCAGTCGTGAGCTTGTCGTCGTTGACGCCGTAGACAACGGTGAGGTCGACGCCCTTCGCAGGAGCGGAGATGAGGACGCGCTTGGCACCGGCCTGGAGGTGCTTCTCGCCGCCTGCGCGGTCCGTAAAGAAGCCGGTGCACTCGAGCGCGATCTCGACGCCGTTGGCAGCGTGCGGGAGGTTGGCAGGGTCCTTCTCGGCCGTCACGTGGATGCGCTTGCCGTCGACGATGATGTCATTGCCGTCGGTCGTCACCTCGCCCGGGAATTTGCCGTGCACGCTGTCATTCTTGAACAGCCAGGCATTGGCCTTGGCGTCGGCGAGATCGTTCACGCTGACGAGCTCGAGCCCGCAGTCGGGGCGCTCGAGGATGGCGCGGGCGACCAGGCGGCCGATGCGGCCAAAACCGTTGATGGCGACTTTCGTCATTGGATCCCTCTTGTTCTCATGAAG
>DASVXN010000020.1:0-4799 GCA_036392635.1 Sphingomicrobium sp.
GCTGTTCTGCTCGATGTCGCCAAGTGTCGCGATGCGGATCGTCTGACTGAGGGCGGCAGTGGTCACGCCAAGGTCGGCGGCAAGGTCGAAGCGCGGCTTGATCCGGATCTCCGGCTTGGCGAGGTCGCCGGCGACACGCGGAGCGCGAAGACCGGGGATGGTCGCCATCTCGTCCGCGATCTTGTTCGCGACGGCGTTCAGTTCGACCGGATCCTCGCCACCGAGGAAGAGCATGATGTCGCGGGAGGCGCCGGCAGGACCGCCGCCGTTCTGGCTCTGGAAGCTGGCGCGCGCGTCGGGGATGGCGGCGAGCTGAGGCGAAACGCCGCGCTCGAACTCGGTGCTGGTTTTCTCGCGATCCTTCTTGAGCACCGCGCTGACATGGCCCGAGCCGACGTTGATGCGTTCGTATACGCGCTCGACCTCGGGCTGCGGCTTCAGAATGGCGGCGATCTTGTCGGCGACCTCTTCGCTCTGCTTGAGCGTGGAGCCCGGCGGAAGCGTGAAGTTCACGTCGGAATCGTTGGCGTTGATCGCCGGCTGGAACGTCATCGGCAGCGTCGCGAACATCACGACGCTCAGCAAGAGGGCCGCGAGGCCGGCGCCGACCATGTAAAGCCGGTGATCGAAGACGATCGACTTGAGCTTGCCGGCAACGCCGGGGTGCCGCAGCCGATAGGCATGGGCCTTGCTGGTATCGAGGCTCCACCGAAGGACGCGCAGGTAGACGTCCATCCACTTGAAGTTCGCGTGTGGCTGCGCGCCGTGCGAGCGCAGGAAGTACGCCGCGAGCAACGGGGTGATCATACGCGCGACGAGAAGGCTCATCAGCACCGACATCACGACGGTGAAGCCGAACGCCTTGAAGAACTGGCCCGAGATGCCGGGCATCAGCGCGACGGGGAGGAACACCGCGACAATGGCCATGGTCGTCGCCAGCACCGCGAGACCGATCTCGTCCGCCGCGTCGAGCGCCGCCTGATAGGCGGATTTGCCCATGCGCATGTGACGGACGATGTTCTCGATCTCCACGATCGCGTCGTCGACGAGCACGCCGGCAACGAGGCTGAGCGCGAGCAGTGAAAGCCCGTTCAGCGTGATCCCGAGCAAGCTCATGAACCAGAAGGCAGGGATTGCGGACAGCGGGATCGCCAGCGCGGAAATGAGCGTGGCGCGGATATCGCGGAGGAACAGGAGGACGACAAGAACCGCGAGCACGGCGCCTTCGACCAGGCCTTCCATCGCGGAGGCATATTGCTTCTTGGTGTAGTCGACCTGGTTGAAGATCTCGGCGAAGTGAATCTTCGGATTGTCCTTCTCGATCTTGCGCAGCTCTTTCCAGCTGTCGTCGTACGCGGTCACTTCCGACGAGCCCTTGGCGCGCTGGACCATGAAGGTGACGACCTGCTTGCCGTTCATCTTCGCAATGGTGCGCTGCTCGGAATAGGCGTCCTCGACCTTGCCGAGGTCGGACAGCCGAACGAAGCGGCCGCCGGGCAGGGCGATCTGCATCTGGGAGAGGTCATAGGCAGTACGCGCATTGCCGAGCACGCGCACCGATTGCTCCGATCCCGCGACCTCAGCCCGGCCGCCGGTCGCATTCAGGTTGCTCTGGCGGAGCTGGTTGTTGACGGCTGCGGCGGTGATGCCCTGGGCTTGCAGGGCCGCCGGATCGAGAATGACGCGAATGGTGCGATCGACGCCGCCGGTGCGGTTGACCGCCGCCACTCCCTGCAGGCCGAGCAGGCGCTTGGCGACGGTGTCGTCGATGAACCAGCTCAGCTCCTCCAGCGTCATGTCGCTGGTCTGCGCGCCGACGGCCATGATCGGCCCGCCCGCGATGTCGATCCGCTGGATCTGCGGCTCCAGGATTCCTTCGGGGAGGTTGCTGCGGATCTGCGCCACGGCGTTGCGGACGTCGTTGACGGCGCGGTCGGTGGGGGTGCCGATCTTGAACTGGACGAAGGTGTTGCTGCTGCCCTCGTTCACCGTGCTGTCGATCTCGTCGACGCCGTTGACGCCGCGGATCGCCGACTCGACGCGCTGGGTAACCTGCGTCTCCAACTCGTTCGGCGCAGCGCCAGGCTGCACGACGGTGACGTTCGCCGCCGGGAAGTCGATGTCCGGGTTGTTGTTGACCTGCATCCCGTAGAAGGAAATCAGGCCGGCGAGCATGAGCCCGACGAACAGCACGATCGGTGCGACCGGGTTGCGGATGCACCACGAAGAAATGTTGCGGAAGTTCATGAGATCTCGACTTCTAGCCGGCGCGGCGGCTTACTGAGCTGCCTGGCGCTTCGGATTGATCTTCTGGCCGGGGTTCAGGAACGGCCCGGCGGAGAGGACGACGCGCTCGTTGCCGGAGAGCCCGGAAGCGATGGTCACGCCGCGATCGTCGACCGTGCCGATCTGGATCGGGCGCCGCTCGATCTCGTTCTTGTCGTTGACGATGTACACGTAATTGCCCTTGTCGTCGCTAAGTACGGCGCTCTGCGGGAGCAGGGGAGCCGCGGTCGTGCCGCTGCTGATCTTGACCTGCGCGAAGCCGCCCGGGCGCATTGCGGGACCGTAGGGCACCGCGATCCGGACGTCGCCAAGGCGCGACTGCGGATCGATAACCGGCGCGACCTGCCACACCGAACCCGCAAAGCTGCGGTCGGAGCCGACCGGGGTCACCTGCGCGGGCATGCCGACGTGAACGTTGGCGAGGTCCTGCTGGGACAGCTGGGCCCGCATTTCCATCTGACCGCCCTCGGCAATGCGGAACAGCGCGCCGCTTGCCGGGCTCACGATCTGGCCGACCTCGACGCTGCGCGCCAGGATCAGGCCAGCGGCAGGAGCGAGGACGTTCAGTTGGCCGATCTGCGCGCGCGTTGCGCCGAGCTGCGCCTGAGCGACGCGAACCTGGGCGAAAGCCGCGTCCCGGCTCGCCTTTTTCGAATCGATCTCGGCCTTCGAGATGAAGCCGCGGCCTTGAAGCGCGATGGCGCGGTCGTAATCCGCCTGCGCAAGCGCAGCCTGCGCCCTTGCCGCCTGGATCTGCGCCGCCTGCTGCGCCGCCTGCTGCGTCTGCACCGAACGGTCGACGACCGCGAGCACCTGGCCGGCCCGCACCCACGTGCCGGCGTCCGCGAGCACGCGGATCACACGACCACCAGAACCGGCGATGCCGATGGGCTGGTCGCGCTTGGCGCCGAGCGGTCCGCTCGCCGTCACGATTCGCGCAACTTCGCTCCGGCCTGGCACAATGACGGTGACGGTCGGGATCTGGCCCGGGCCCTTCTTCGCCGCGGCCTGTGTCTGCTTGCTGTCGGCGCCGCCGCGGCTCTTGAGGATGGCGAAGCCGACCAGGAGCAAGGCGATGACCACCGCCGCGGCGATGATCAGCTGCCGATTACGGCGCGACCTATCGACCACCACAAGGGTGTCGGACGAGTGGATCGACGTTTCGCGGTTCATATCTTCCCTGCCCACTGGTTTGATTCTCTGCACAGGCCCCGAGCCGGACTGTATTAGCTTAATAAGTCACCTGGCGCAACACACCCCATGCGCCCAACGCTTTTGGCGGCCCTCGACAGAGCGGACGCACTGTGCGCGCGCCATCCGTTTTCGACTAACGGTGGCACCAGCGGCGCAAGCGCGCGTTGCAACGGCTGTAATGAAGGCTTGTTGAACAGCCGTTACAAAGGGGAAAGGGTCAAGTCCATGGAACAATATGGGATCATCGGCTGGATTGTGATCGGCGGCATCGCCGGTGCGATCGCCAAGTTCCTGATGCCCGGCAAGGATCCGGGTGGGTGTTTCATCACCATATTGCTCGGCATCGCCGGCGCGCTGCTCGCGGGATGGATCGGTCATGCAGTCGGCTGGTACGATACCGGCGAGGGCGCCGGCTTTATCGCGGCGATCGTCGGTGCGCTTATCCTCCTCGGCATTTACCGGCTCGTCGTCGCACGCCGACGAGTATAGCTGCCGGGTCCAAGACTGTTCAGGGAACAGCCATTCGCTCCGCTGCAGTCGTTTGCTACGTGAAACGAACTGCCAGGGGAACGACGATGAGATTGATGCTGATCGGCTTGCTGGGCCTCACTGCAGCGGCGATGCCCGTGGCGGCTGTCGCCCAGCAAGCCTCCATCACCCAGACGATCGCGGGAACGCGACTCGATCTGACCGCGAGCGGTGAGGTTACGCGAGTGCCGGACGTGGCCGTGATCTCGGCCGGCGTCGTCTCGCGAGCGACCGCGGCAAGCGCCGCGCTTCAGGACAGCACCGACCGCATGCAGCGGGTCATCGCGGCCTTGAAGCGCGCCGGTGTCGCTGAGCGCGACATCCAGACCAGCAACGTCAGCCTCAATCCCGAATATCGCTATCCCGAGAACCAGGCGCCGCAGCTGGTCGGCTACACGGCGGCGAACAGCGTGACCGTACGCTTCCGGGACATACGGACATCGGGGAAGATCCTCGATGCGCTAGTCGCCCAGGGCGCGAACCAGATCAACGGCCCCAACCTTGTGGTCGACAAGCCTGAGGCGGCGCTCGACGAAGCACGTGCGAAGGCGATTGCCGCCGGACGCGCCCGTGCCGAGCTCTATGCCCGCTCGCTCGGTATGCGGATCGTCCGCATCGTTGCCGTGAGCGACACTGGCAGCAACTACGCGCCGCCGCCGATGCCCGTCATGATGGAAGCGCGCGCCGCCAGCGCCCCGATGACCAAGATCGAACCGGGCGAGCAGAAGCTCCAAGTCAGCGTCGCCATGACCTTCGAACTGCAGTGATGCAGACCGTCAGGCGCGTGCGAA
>DASVXN010000021.1:0-1580 GCA_036392635.1 Sphingomicrobium sp.
CATGGGCGCGGCGCTGGCCGACGCAAGCCGGACGGCGAAGGACGTGTTCGACGAGGTCGACGAGGCGCTTGGGCAGAACTTGTTCCGCCTGATGCGCGAGGGCCCGGACGAGGAGTTGAAGCTCACCGCGAACGCGCAGCCGGCAATTATGGCGCACTCGCTTGCAGTCTTCCGCGCACTGGCGAAGGACGGCGGCATCGACCTCAAGAAATCCGCACGCTTCGTCGCAGGGCACAGCCTTGGCGAATATTCGGCGCTGTGCGCCGCAGGATCGTTCGACCTGACGACCACAGCCCAGCTGCTTCGAACTCGCGGCGGGGCGATGCAGGATGCGGTGCCGGTCGGCGAGGGCGGGATGGCTGCGTTGCTTGGCGTTGACCTCGCGCTTGCGCAGAAGATCGCGGACGCCGCTGCCCAGGGCCAGGTCTGCACGGTCGCCAACGACAATGATCCCTCCCAGGTGGTGATCTCGGGCGCCAAGGCGGCGATTGATCGCGCCGTCCAGATTGCCAAGGAGATGGGCGCCAAGCGAGCCGTCCCGCTGCCGGTTTCCGCGCCGTTCCACTGCCCGCTGATGCAACCGGCTGCCGACGCGATGGCGGATGCGCTGAGCTATGTGGTCGTTGCTCCGCCTGCGGTGCCGCTGTTCGCCAACGTCACGGCCCAGGCGACGGACGATCCTGATGCCATCCGCAACCAGCTCGTCGAGCAGGTCACCGGCATGGTGCGCTGGCGCGAGAGCGTCGCCAACATGGCGGACGCCGGCGTTGAGGAGTTCATCGAAATCGGCGGAAAGGTGCTTGGCCCGATGGTGAAGCGCATCGCGCCCGACGCAAAGGTCACGAGCGTGGTGTCGATCGAGGACATCGAGACGCTGGCGAAGGAGATCGCATAGATGTTCGACCTCACTGGAATGACCGCACTGGTCACCGGCGCGTCCGGAGGTCTCGGCAGCGCGATCGCCAAGTCGCTTGCGGCGCAGGGTGCGCGGCTGGCGGTGTCCGGCAGCAATGTTGAGAAGCTGGAAAGCTTCCGCAGCGGGCTCGGAGGCGATCACGTCGCTCTCCCCTGCAATCTCTCCGACGGCGCGGCCGTCGATCAGCTTGTGCCGCAAGCCGTCGAAGCGCTCGGCGGCAAGCTCGACATCCTGATCAACAACGCGGGCGTCACCCGCGACAATCTGCTGATGCGGATGAAGGACGACGAATTCGCGGAGGTCATCCGCATCAACCTCGAAGCGGCGTTCCGCCTGATGCGCGCAGCGGCCAAGCCGATGATGAAGGCTCGGTTCGGGCGCATCATTTCCGTCACGTCGGTGGTTGGGGTCACCGGCAATCCGGGCCAGGCGAACTACGTTGCGTCGAAGGCTGGCCTTATCGGCATGACCAAGGCCGTGGCGCAGGAGCTTGCCAGCCGGGGGATCACCGTCAACGCCATCGCGCCCGGTTTCATGGCCTCGGCCATGACCGACGCGCTCAATGAACAACAGCGCGCGGGCATCCTCTCGCGCATCCCGCTCGGGGCGATGGGCAGCGGCGAGGATATCGGCGCCGCCTGCGTCTACCTGGCCTCCAGGGAAG
>DASVXN010000022.1:0-2984 GCA_036392635.1 Sphingomicrobium sp.
GGCGATGAAGCAGATCGCCGCTACCCTCACGCCGCGGCAAGGTGACGACCCCACACAAGGCGCGTCCGACATTCGGGGACCGGGCAGAGGCGCCGGCGGCGAGGGCAACGGAAACGGCAGCGGCAATGGCGCCGGCTCCGGCGACGGCGGCGGGGTGGCGGAACCGCCGCACCTCGCGACGCCCGTGCTGCGCGGCTACGACTTCCCTCGCCAGATGCTTCAGCAATGGCCGCGCGCAGCCACCGTGTTCCTTCGCCTGAGGGTCGATGCCCGCGGCTACGTCGCGGAGTGCCTGCTCGACCGTGGCACCAACGTCCCTGAGATCGATGCGCAGATGTGCAACACCGCGCACGAGCGGCTTCGCTTCCGCCCCGCGCTCAATCGCAGCGGGGAAGCGGTTGCAGGTTGGTTCGGATACGCGCAACCAGCGCCGCGTTAATCCGAAAAAGGGAATCGCATGATTGAAGCCGAATGGTGGGAATATGATTCCCTCGACGAACTTGCTGACGCCGTGGCCGGCGACGTCGGGTTCATCATCGAGAGCGCGGTGGATGCGCGGGGATCGTCGCTGATCGCCGTTCCCGGCGGCTCGACCGGGCCGGCGATCTTCCCGAGGCTCATCAAGCAGAAGCTGCCCTGGAAGAAGGTCACGGTGATCCCGACCGACGACCGCATCGTCCCGCTCGACAGCGAACTCGCCAATGTCAGGTCGATCGCGAAGTCCTTTATTCCCGCCGGAGCGCGGGTGATCCCCATCGTCAGCGGCGGAGCGGAGGATTACCGGCTGGCAGGCAATGCCGCCGATGCCCGTCTCCAGGATCTGCCCTGGCCACCCGACCTCGTCTGGCTCGGAATGGGCAAGGACGGGCACACGGCCTCGATTTTCGCCGGCTCGGATCTGCAGGGCGCATTGGACGCTCCGAAGGCGCGGCGCGCCGTTGGCGTGATGCCCGACCCGCTACCCGAAGAGGCGCCGGTTGCTCGAGTGACGCTGACCCGGGCCGCTATCCTGTCCGCGCGGACGGTCGTGATCGTCATCACGGGCGACGAGAAACGCGCAGTGCTGGAGCAGGCGATCGCTGACGGGCAGAGCTCGAGGGTTCCGATCGGCCGCGTGCTGGCCGAAGCCGAGCAGCCGATCGACATCCACTGGTGCCCGTAGGCTAGACGTCCTGCAGGTGGCGGCCTGAGGTTTCCTTGACGAACAGCAGGGAGACCAGGACGGAGATCGCGGTGAAGATCACGGCATACCAAAGGCCGGAATAGATATTCCCGGTAATCGCCACGATGGCGAAGCTGGTCACCGGCAGGAACCCGCCGACCCAGCCCGTGCCCACGTGGTAGGGGAACGACATCGCGGTGTAGCGCACGCGGGTCGGGAACATCTCGACGAGAGCCGCCGCCTGGGGGCCGTAGAGCGCCGTCGAGGCGACCACGAAGGCCAGCAGGATCAGCAGCAGCAGCATCTTGTTCGCATGGGTCGCATCGGCGGCCTTGGGGTAGCCGGCCTCCTGCAGCTCGGCCGCGATCGCGTCGCTGGTCTTGGTCTTGAGCGACTTCAGCTCCGCCCCGCTGAGCGTCTCGCCACCCTGGATCGGCACGCGCTCCGTGCCGACGACGACATAGGTGCGTCCATCGGATGAGCGGCGCGTCGTGAAGCTGATGCCCTTGGTTACGAGCGCGCTTTTCGCGATGTCGCAGGGGCTGACGAACTTGGCCGTGCCGACGGGATCGAACTGCACCGAGCAGGTCGCCGGATCGGTATCGACGAAAATGGGCGTGGCGCGCTGTGCCTGGACGAGCCTCGGGTTCGCCGCGGCCGCAATCCAGTGCGAGGCGGGAAAGTAGAGGACCAGTGCAAGCAGCATGCCGCCAATCATGACCGGCTTGCGGCCGACGCGGTCACTCAGCCAGCCGAAGTAGACGTACAGGGGCGCGCTGATCACCGTCATGATGATCAGCAGCAAGTCCTTGGTCTGCGTTGGGACGCCGAGCGACTTCTCAAGGAAGACCTGCATGTAGAAGAAGGTGAAGTACCAGACCGCGCCCTGCGCGCACATGATCCCGAAGAAAGCGATCAGGACGCGCTTGAGGTTGCGCCATGTGCCGAACGCCTCCCGCAACGGCGCGCGAGCGATCTCGCCTTCCGCGCGCAGCCGGGCGAACTCCGGACTCTCCGAGAGCTTGGCACGCATCCACACCGAGATGCCGAGGAGAACCACGGACGCCAGGAATGGAACGCGCCAGCCCCAGGCGGAGAATGCATCCTCTCCGACCACCGTTCGCGTGGCTACGATGACTAGCAACGCAGTGAGCAGGCCGAATGAGGCGGTCGACTGGATCCAGCCCGTGGCTGCACCGCGCCGGCTGGCGGGCGAATGTTCGGCAACGTAGATCGCCGCGCCGCCATATTCCCCGCCGAGCGCGATGCCCTGGAGAATCCGAAGGATGATCAGGAGGACCGGGCCGGTCGTTCCCGCCTGCGCGTAGGTCGGGATAAGACCGATGAGGAAAGTCGATGCGCCCATCAGAGTGATGGTAACGAGGAACGCTCCTTTGCGGCCAAGCTTGTCGCCGAGTACGCCGAAGATCAGGGCACCGAGCGGCCGGAAGGCAAAGCCGGCAGCGAACAGCCCCAGTGCGGCGATCAGCGCCGGCGTCGGCTCCAGACCCGCAAAGAACACCTTTGAAATGACCGGCGCAAGGCTTCCGAAGATGAAGAAGTCATACCACTCGAATGCCGTGCCGGCGGAGGACGCGATGATGATGCGCGCCATCGACCCTGACTTGTGCTGCTGCTGCTCGGCCACCGTTGCCATGTCCTCTCCCCTTGAGGCGAGGGGATAGCGACAGCGCAACGGCGCACGCAAGCGCCACTGCCGTTCGGAAAAAGAATCCAACAGCCGGGAATAAGCCCCCGACGCTGCCGGTCATCACATCGAAACGCTCGAACGAAAGGAGCTTCGATGTTCGACGATCTGGAC
>DASVXN010000023.1:0-3625 GCA_036392635.1 Sphingomicrobium sp.
CCCGTCGAAGCGAGGACCGGCGCTTCGGCGATCATCGTGCGGACGCGCTCGGCAAGGACGTCGGCGTACTTCCGATCGCGGATGGATACCCAGCGCTCCTCACCCTCGTCCGTCTCGTCCGAGGCGTCTTCAACGGCGAAGGGCTGCCACAGCTCGACGGCGCCCGGCCTGTTCTGATGATGGGCGCGATGCGGTGGAGGCGCTTCGCTCAAGGCCATGGCTTCGGGACCCACGGTCTCGATCACTGCATCAACGACATCGAGAACCGGCTGCGCGGACCGGAAGCTCGCGGCGATTGAAAGGTCACGGAATTCCGTTGCTACCTCGGAGCCGGACAGATTCCCCGCCCGCCGCTTGAAGTCCTCCCGAGCTGTCCGGAACCGCTCCGGGTCGGTTCCCTGGAAGCCGTAGATGGCCTGCTTGAAGTCGCCGACCATGAACAGGGTCCGAGTGCGCCGCTCCGCCTCGCTCGAGCCGGTGAAGAACTCCTCGACCAAACGGTCGATGATCTCCCACTGCGCTGCATTCGTATCCTGCGCCTCGTCGACGAGCACATGATCAACCTGCCGATCGAGCTTGTAGCGGACCCATTCGCCCATGCCTGGCCGAGCCAACAGCTGGCGTGTCCACTCGATCAGGTCGTTGAAGTCGGCGACGCCCGCCGCACGCTTGGCTTGGGTGTAGGCGGCGGCGAACGCCTGCCCGGCTCTCAAGCCAGCAGCAATGTCGGCAGCGAGCCTGGAGCCGTTCTGAAGGCGAAGAAGATCACCGACGAGTACCGCCAGCCGACCCGCATGATCTTCGTAATTCGGCTCTGCCTTCGTCTGCCCCGCAGAGACCCGAAGCGTGCCCTTGTCCGTCAAAACGACCTTGCGAAGTTGCGGCAGCGCGGCGGCCCGTTCGATCGGGGTAAGTGCCAGCCAGTCGTCGATGGCCTTGGCGTGTCCGAGGCCGGTTTGGGCGCCCCACCTGCGATTAGCGTCTGCAACGGCGTTCAAAAGCTCGCAATCGAACCGATCGTCGCCGCAATGGTCGGCGATATAATCTTCGATCGACTGGTCGGGCAGGCTCATGAGCCGCCGGATCGCAGGTTCGATGGAGGCGCGATCGCCGAGCGTTCTCAGCGCCTCGGGGCGTCGCGCGCATGCTTGCAGATATTCGACTGCGCCGCCCTCGCCGAGGCGGCGGCTCAGGCACTGGACATCGCGGATCAGCGCTTCGTCGCCGATCGCCTCGGCGTCTGACATGAGGTCGGCAAGCGTGCGGCGAACCAGTTCCTGCTCCCCCCTGCCCTCGATCGGCTGGAAGCCGGGAACGATACCGGCCTCCGCCGGAAACGCTGCAAGCAGTCCCTGGGCGAAGCTGTGGATCGTCTGGATCTTCAGCCCGCCGGGGCAATCGAGCACGGTTGCGAACAGCTGGCGAGCGCGCTCCCGAGTTCTCGGGTCATTGGACTCGCCGAGGTGCAACAGATCGGTTCCGAGCTCACTGTCCTTCAGCCGCACCCAGGCAGCGAGCCGCGCGCCGATCCGATTGGCCATCTCCGCGGCCGCGGCCTTGGTGAAGGTCAGGCAGAGGATCGATTCCGGTCGAGCACCTTTCAGCAGGAGCCTGAGCACGCGCGCGGTCAGAACCTGAGTCTTGCCGGTGCCTGCCGACGCCGAAAGTGCCGCGTGGACAATGGGATCGGAGGCAAGCGCCTGCTCGCCCTTGAGCTCCGGCAAGGTCCTGAAGCGAGCGCTCATGCGGCTTTCCAAGCCAGCGTGAACGCCATAGACGTTGGTTCATGACGAACAGCAACGACGACCGCGACCGCGCCACCGACCAACGCCGCAACAAGCTGGTGAAAGCCGGCGTCGCTGTCGGCATCGGCTCCGCAGCGATCGTTGCTGCGCTGCTCTATGCCTCGCAGGTGAAGAAGAAGCCGCGCTAGTCCCATCAGCGGCCGTACCATTCTTCGAGCCGCATGAGCTGATCGTAATCACCATAGGGCGAGTATGCCGGGTTCAGCTTGGCGGTGAACGGCTCCGAGCCGGTCAGCCACTTCTGCACCGCGTCGGCGAAGCTCGCAAAAGCGTGTTCGAGGAATTCCCCCGGCGGCATGTCCTTCGCCGGGCACATCAGCCGTCCGAACTTACCGTTGTACCGCGACAGCGACCAGTACTCGAAGGCCTCGGGATCGCCGGTGATCTGGTCGAAGCCGCCGGCGCGGCCGATCAGCCCGAGCAAACCAAGCTGCAGAGCAAAGCCGGCGTTCACCGCCTTCTGGGTCGGCGGCGCACCCGTCTTGTAGTCCACGATCCCCACCGCGCCATCGGGGAGCCGGTCGACCCGATCCGCCCTGCCGTAGACAGTCACGCCTGCGACAACCGCTTCACCCTTCACCTCTGCCGCAAGCGGCCGCCGTCCGGCAGCCCGGTTCTCGCGCTCCATCTCGGCAATCCAGTCGATCGCCTCGAGCAGGCGCGGCGCCCAGAGCGCACGCAGCATCGGGTGAATGGCCTCATCCTTCAGGAGCCGCTCGGCCCGGCCCCTGAGCTTGTCGGCATCGCAATCGTCATGCTGCAGCCAATGCTGGAAGACCTCATGAACGGCCGTTCCTTTCCACGCGGCCGTATGGTCCGCATCCACCGGATCGATCGACCGAAGCCTGAGGATTGCCTGTGCGTAGAAGGCGAACGGGTCCGCCTTCAGGCGGTCCACCTGCGTGACCGAGATCTTATCCGGCCGCTGCTCCGCGGTTGGCGCCGGCGCTGGGCGGTCGACAGGTGCCGGAGGACCCGGATCGTCGAGCGCACGCGTCAGTTGCTCCAGTTTCAGGTCCCGCGGCAGGCCTCCGCTGATCGCATTGAGCCGCAGCAGGAAGCGCGAAGCGACGGTCGGCGACTTGGCATCACGCCGTGCACGCGTGATCAGAACCTCTGGAGCACCAAGGGCGCTCGCGAAGTCATGCGCGGCAAGCCCGATGCGCGTCTCCATAGTGGGCATCCCGAGCGTGGCGCGAACCTTCGGGGGAAGCCAGGGGTCGGGCGTGGGAATGCCGGGCCATACGCCCTCGTTCAGCCCACCCAGCACCACGAGGTCGGCGCGCTGCAAACGAGCCTCGAGCAAGCCCCAGATGAAGATGCGCGGGTGACCACCATAGGGCGGCCTCACGGCACGCGCATCGAGGAGCTGCCGGAGCAAAGGCACGCTCTCCTCCGCAGTCACCGTCAGTTGTTGTGCAGCCTCCGACGACTGCAGCTCGGCAATCAGCTCTGCTGCCATCCGTCCTGCCGGTCCGCGCCAGGCAGCTTCACCGGCGAGCTTGGTCGCAGCACGCGATACATGCTGAGCGAACGTCGCGAGGGAAAGAGGCTCACTGAACAGGGTGGCAACCTCACCGAGGGTCTCCCGCACGCTCTGCCATGCGCGCAGGGATCCGAAGTGCGTATCGAGTCCGACGAGACCCGCTTTCGGCCGTGGTCCGCGCAGCTTGAGGTCGAGCTCACGGACGGCTTCGAGCCAGGCCAGGCGATTGTCGCCTTCGCCTCCGACCAGCGGATGTTTGAGGACCGCCAGCAACGGCACTGGGGCCAACTCCTCCGCCGCCGCGCTCGCTATGCCGAGGAGCAGCGTACCGGCG
>DASVXN010000024.1:0-10227 GCA_036392635.1 Sphingomicrobium sp.
TGACAGCGCGGTCGATGTCGTGATCGGCTTGCGCGGCGGTTCCGGCAGCATGGTTGAGGCAGAGGGGGCAGGGCTCGAAACGGCCTTGCTGGAGAATGCCGTCGCATCCGCGGACGTGGTTATGATGTTGTCGCCCGACGAGACGCATGCTTCGCTCTACAAGGAAATCGAACCGCAACTTCGACGCGGTGCAGCGCTCGGCTTCAGCCACGGGCTCTCGGTGCGGTTTGGCTTCGTCGAACCGCGCGCCGACCTCGATGTTTTCCTGCTCGCTCCAAAGGGCCCGGGGACGGCGCTCCGCTCGCTCTACACCGAAGGCAAAGGGATGATCGCGGTCTGGGCGGTGGCGCAGGACGCCACGGGCCATGCGCGCGACATCGCGCTCGCCTACGGACGGGCAATCGGCTGCGGTCGCGCGGGGCTCGCGCCGTCCAGCTTCGCCGAAGAGGCTGAGTCCGATGTGTTTAACGAGCAGGCTGTCGTCTGGGGCGCCGTGCCGGAGCTGCTGATCGCTGGTTTCGACACGCTCGTCTCCAACGGCGTTTCGCCTGAGCTCGCCTACCTCGAATGCGTCGGCGAACTGAAGCTAATCGCCGAGCTCATCGAGGCGCGCGGCATCGCCGGCATGCGCGAGGCCATTTCGAACACCGCGGAACTCGGCGCCTTGCTCGGCGGCCGGCGCATCATCGACGCGACCGTGCGCGAGCGCATGAACGACGTCCTGCAGGAGGTCCGGGCCGGACGCTTCGCGGAACAGCTGCGCCAGGAAGAAGCAGCCGGTTACCCACGCCTGAAGCAGGCGCGGCGCGATAACCGCGAAACGCTGGTCGAGGAAACCTACCGTCGGCTGAAAGACAGCAGCGCCTGATCAGCCGACCGTGTCGTGCCTTTCGCCCGGACGGTCGCCGACGCTGGCGCGCTCGAGATAGACGCGCTGAAGCTTGCGATGCGCTTCAGCCACCTGGGGTTCCGACGCGGAGCTGGCGAGCTCCTGCTCCTCTGCTGCCCGGCGTGCAAAATAGATACGATCCTGGTCTGCCATGGCTAGCCTCCGTGGTCGGTCGAACGGCGCCATAACAGGTCGCCGGGGCGCTGTCGCCCTACGCAGCGCGGCTGTACAGCTCAGCAAATCCACGCAGATGCGCCCGCAAGCTCTCGTCCCGCACACATTCGGTAAGCGCATGGACAAGCCCCGCCAACGTTTCGCCCGCAGCCTCCGCAGCTTCCATGTAGCCCATGCGCCATTCGGGGAAGCTGGGGGCCTCGACCCTGGCCCACTCAAGCTGCACCAGCGCGAAATGACGGCCGTCTGCCTTGATCCGCTCGTAAGCGGCCTCAAGTGGCTCCTTTTCGCCCTCGAGTACCTGCAGAAACCGCTGCCCAGCCGCGATCAGCAGCCCAGAGAGCCCGTCCCGCGCATTATTCCGCCGCGAGAGCTCGAGGATCTCCCTCATCTCGACAGCGCTGGGCCGCCTCCGGGCCGTGCTGATGTAGATAATGCGATCCATGATGCCTCCACTCGCGAGGCGCCACGCTAAGGGTCAGGACGGCAAAGAAGATATTAAGATCGCTCCGGACGGGACCAAAGCCCGTATCAGGCGGCAGCGTCGGCGTCGGCTTGCTTGTCCTGCTTATGACGCTCGATCGCTTCGATCAGGATCCGCCTCGCGTCCGCCGCATCGCCCCACTTGCCGATGCGCACCCACTTCTCGGCCTCGAGATCCTTATAGTGGGTGAAGAAATGCTCGATCTGCTGGAGCACGATCGAAGGCAGATCGTGCCGTTCGCCGACATCCGAATAATATGGGAAGGTGGAATCGACCGGCACGCAGATGAGCTTCTCGTCGCCGCCATGCTCATCTTCGAGGTTGAGCACGCCAATCGGACGGGCGCGGACGACGCACCCTGGAACGAAGGGCGAGCGCGCGATCACCAGCGCATCGAGCGGGTCACCGTCGGGCGAGAGCGTGTGCGGGACGAAGCCGTAGTTGGCCGGATAGCGCATCGGCGTGTGAAGGATGCGGTCGACGAACAGTGCGCCCGACTTCTTGTCGAACTCATATTTCACCGGCTCCCCGCCGACCGGCACTTCGATGATGACGTTGACGTTCTCCGGCGGATTGTCGCCGGTGGGGATGAGATCGATGTTCACGGGATATGGCTTTCAATTCGGAAGATGCTCATGCCGGCGAACAGCGCAATCAGACCGGCTGCGAACGAGCCCGCCACATAAGCGGCTGCGAGCCAATAAGCATGTCGCTCGATGAGTAAAGCCGCGTCGAGGCTGAAGGACGAGAAAGTCGTGAAGCCGCCGAGTATGCCGGTGGTCAGGAACAACCGCAGGTGCTGCGGGATGCCCGGTCGAAATGCGAAATAGCCCGCGAACAATCCCATCACGAACGAACCGAGGATATTCACCATCAGCGTTCCATAGGGAAAGCCAACGCCGAACATCCGGCTCGCACCGACGTTGACGCCATGCCGGAGAGCGCCGCCGACCCCGGCCCCCAAGAACACAATCGCGTAGAGCATCGCCTGCCGCTTACTTCCGGCCGAACAATTTTTCGATCTCGGAGTGACCGAGCTTCACCCAGGTCGGGCGGCCGTGATTGCATTGGCCCGATCGCGGCGTGACCTCCATCTCCCGGAGCAGTGCGTTCATCTCGGCAACAGACAGGATGCGGCCTGCACGAACGGAGCCGTGGCATGCGATCGTGGCCGCGACATGGTCCAGCTTGTCGCGAAGGCTCATGGGGCCGCCGAGTTCGGCGATCTCCGCGGAGAGGTCCGCGAGGAGGCCGACAGCGTCCGTTTTGCCGAGCGCTGCCGGGACTGCCCGGACTAGCATCGCGGTGAGGCCGAACCGTTCCAGGTCCAAACCCATGTCCGCAAGCTCACTCGCTGCAGCCTCCAGCCGATCGCAATCGGGCTCATCGAGGTCGACGACCTCGGGAATGAGAAGCGCCTGGCGAGCGACCGCCCCACCCTCCCGAGCGGCACGCATGCGTTCGAGCACGAGACGCTCGTGCGCCGCATGCTGGTCCACGATGACTAGCCCGTCCTCCGCTTCGGCGACGATGTAGGTTGCCGCGACTTGCCCGCGTGCGACCCCTAGAGGAAAGCTCGGCACTGGCGCGCTGGCGGCCTCAGCGCGCGCAGCCGGTGCTTGCTCGAAGAGGCGTTGGTCTTCCCTTAGACTTGTCACTCCCGCGAAAGCGGGAACTCCACCTTGTTCGTGAACTGGGTCCCGGCTTTCGCGGGAGTGATGCGAAAGATCAGCGCCGTAGCTGGCGCTGGTGGTCCACATCACAGGCGCTGCAGCCTGCTCGCGGCCAGCGCTGCGTCCACTTTCCTCATCGAGCGCGTGGCGCAGGCCTCCAATGATCAGCCCGCGCACCGCAGCCGGGTCGCGGAACCGCACCTCGGTCTTTGCCGGGTGAACGTTGACGTCGACCTCCTCCAGCGGAACGTCGAGGAACAAGGCGGCGATCGGATGACGGTCCCTTGCGATCAGGTCGCGGTAAGCGGCGCGAAGCGCACCGACGAGCACGCGGTCCTTCACGGGGCGCGAGTTTACGAAGAGATATTGCTGGTCGGCCATGCCGCGATTGAAGGTCGGCAGGCTGATCACGCCCGTGAGCCTGAGCCCCTCGCGTGCGCAATCGATGCCGATGCCGTGGCGCTCAAGCTGGTGGGTCAGAAGTTCGGCGACGCGCGCCGGCGGCTCTGCCGGCCGGAGAGTCAGGATGCGACGCCCATCGTGCTCGAGCGAAAAGCCGACATCGCTCCGCGCCATCGCGAGGCGCCTCACGGCATCCAGACATGCCGCATATTCCGAGCGGGGTGAGCGCAGGAACTTGCGGCGCGCAGGCACCTTGTCGAACAGTCCGGCGATACGGATCTGCGTTCCCGGGGGGAGCGCGGCAGGCGCTTCCCCGCTCGGCTCGCCATGATCGATCGCGATCCGCCAGCCATCAGCGCCGCGCACTCGGCTTTCGAGCGTAAGGCGCGACACGCTGGCGATCGATGGCAACGCCTCGCCGCGGAATCCGAAACTGGTGACCTGGTCGATGGCATCGCTGGGCAGCTTGGACGTCGCATGCCGTTCAAGGGCGAGCCTCATCTCATCGGGGTTCATCCCGCAACCATCGTCGGCCACTTCGATGAGCTCGAGCCCGCCCGCGTGGAGCCTCACAGTGATGTTCGCTGCGCCCGCGTCCAGCGAGTTTTCCACAAGTTCCTTGAGCGCGCTCGCGGGCCGCTCGACTACCTCGCCCGCGGCGATGCGATTGATGAGCTCCGGAGGCAGCCTTCTTATTGACATGTTAAGGGTCTTATCCCAATTCCGGACGGTCGGCGAAGCACTGATTTTCAGGAAAATTCAGACTGCATTCAACGGGTTGTGAACAACCGGAATTTAACGGCGCAGGAAGTCGCGCCGCTGGGCGAGCTTAAGCGAGAGGGCGGGGATTAATGTTCTGGAATCGTTGGTTCAAATGGATGTCGCACGACATGGCGATCGACCTGGGGACCGCCAACACGCTCGTGTACGTCCGCGGCCGCGGCATTGTCCTCAATGAACCGTCGGTTGTTGCCATCGAGACCATCAACGGCGTGAAGAAGGTCAAGGCGGTCGGCGACGACGCCAAGCTGATGATGGGAAAGACGCCCGACCAGATCGAAGCCATTCGCCCGCTGCGCGACGGCGTCATCGCCGACATCGATGTCGCCGAGCAGATGATCAAGCACTTCATTCACAAGGTGCACGGCGGCAAGATGCGCGCCTGGCGCTTCCCCGAGATCGTGATCTGCGTACCGTCGGGTTCGACCTCGGTCGAACGCCGCGCAATCCGTGACGCCGCTTCGAACGCGGGCGCCAGCGCCGTGTACCTGATTGAGGAGCCGATGGCCGCTGCGATCGGCGCCGACATGCCGGTGACCCAGCCGATCGGTTCGATGGTCGTCGACATCGGCGGCGGCACGACGGAGGTCGCGGTACTCTCGCTGCGCGGTCTCGCCTACACCACGTCGGTCCGCGTCGGCGGCGACAAGATGGACGAGGCGATCAGCTCCTACGTCCGCCGCAACCACAACCTCCTGATCGGCGAAGCCACGGCCGAGCGGATCAAGAAGGAAGTCGGCATTGCCAAGCCGCCGGTCGACGGCATCGGCAAGACGGTCCACATCAAGGGCCGCGACCTCGTCAACGGCGTGCCCAAGGAAATCTCGATCAACCAGGGCCAGATTGCGGAAGCGCTGTCCGAGCCGGTCGGTACGATCGTCGAGGGCGTGCGCATCGCGCTCGAGAACACGGCGCCGGAGCTTGCCGCCGACATCTGCGATCAGGGAATCGTCCTGACGGGTGGCGGCGCGCTGCTGCAGGGTCTCGACGAGGTCTTGCGCGACGAGACCGGCCTTCCCGTCACCGTCGCCGACGATCCGCTCACCTGCGTGGCGCTCGGCACCGGCCGCGCGCTGGAGGAAGAGCAGTTCCGCGGCGTCCTTCAAACCGCCTAGCGGGGACTTAAGCGGTGGCGACCGCGCGTCCCGGCTGGTCGCGTCGGGCCCAGTACGGGCTCTTCTTTAGCTTCCTCGCAGTCATGGCGGGGATCATCGTCGGCCTGTTGCTGCTGGCGTTGTCACTCGTGGCGCCGAGCAAGTTCCACCTGGTTCGCGGTGCGGCACTGGACGTGACAGGTCCGGTGGCCGGCGTCCTTCATGAAGTGACCGCCACCACGGCGGGCGTCTTCACCGGCGCCGGCAACTATTGGGACGCGGCGAGCCAGAACGCCGAGCTCAAGCGACAGAACAAGGCCATGCTCCAGCGCATGGTCGAGGCCAAGGCAATCTTCCAGGAGAACCGCCAGCTCAAGGCAACGCTGCAACTGCGCGAGCGTGAGCGGCAGACCATCGCCACGGGCCGGATCGTCGGATCGTCGTTCAACAGCCCCCGCCGCTTTGCGATCCTGTCAGCGGGAAGCAGCGAGGGCGTCCGCATCGGCATGCCGGTGCGCTCGGCAGAAGGTTTGGTCGGTCGCATCCTCGAAACCGGCGCCTTTGCTTCCCGCGTGCTCCTCGTCTCCGACCGCGCCAACATCGTTCCGGCCCGGCTGCTCCGCGGCGGCATACCGGTGATCGTGCAGGGACGCGGCGACGGTACGATGGACGTCCGCCCGCTCGAGGTCGGACGCAACCCGTTCAAGCGCGGCGACATCATCATCACCTCGGGCACCGGAGGCCTTTATCCGCCGCTGGTGCCGATCGGCCGCGTGGCCAAGCTCGACGACGACGGGGCCGTCGCGCTGCCCCTCGCCGATCCGTCCAAGATCAGTTTCGCCGTTGTGGAGTCTCCGTTCGAGCCAGCCGCCGTTGCCGCGGAGAATGCTGCAGCCCCAGCGCCGGGAGGACCATAATGGTCCGGGCCGCACTCACGCCGACGCGAAGGATCGGACAGGGCCCCTCGCCAATTGCCGCTTACGTACCTGCTGCGACGGTGGTCGCGGCGGCGCTGCTCGCGGGCTTGCCGATCGTTTCCACGAGCGGCTGGTACCCGGATTTCGGCTATCTCGTTTTTATCAGCTGGCGGCTTCTTCGAGCCGACCCATGGCCTGCCTGGTGGGCCGCCCCGCTGGGTTTCGTCAACGACCTGTTCACCGGATATCCCATAGGCTTTTCAATAGCTTTGTGGAGTGCGACCATGCTGGCGCTCGATCTGATCGATCGCCGGACGATGTGGCGTGACTACTGGATCGAATGGGTGCTGGGGGCGGTGCTGATCGCTATCGACGAATGGCTGCAATGGCGCGTCGCCAGGCTGGTTGAGGCGGCGCCCCCGTTTGCGCGCATGGTCCCGCCGCTGGTAATCTCCATCTGCATCTTCCCGGTGATCGCCTGGATCGTCTCGCGCATCGACGCGAAGAGGCTCGGCCGATGAAGCACATGCGCATCACGACGGCCCATCAGTCGATCACCTTCTCGCGGCGGATGGCGCTGCTCGGCGGGGCTCAGGCCGTCGTAGGCGGTGTCCTGATCGGTCGCATGGGCTGGCTCGCGGTCGCTCAGAACGAGAAGTATCAGCTGCTTTCCGAGAGCAACCGCGTCCAACTCATTCCCGTACCGCCGCGCCGCGGCTGGATCATCGATCGTCACGGGAAGCCGCTCGCTATCAACCGTTCGAGCTTCCGCGTCGACATCATTCCGCAGCAACTCGAGAAAGATCGCGATGTCGTTCCGGAGCTCGCGGCACTGCTCGCACTCACTCAGGATGATGTCGATCGGATCAGGCGCGAGCTGGCGGAATCGCGCGGCTTCAGGCCGGTCTCGGTCGGCGACAACGTTGCCTACGAGAAATATGCCGCCGTGACGGTCCGCTTGCCAGACCTGCCCGGTGTGCAGGCGACCCGCGGCTTCTCCCGCTACTATCCGGATGGGCCCGCCGTCGCTCACCTGCTTGGTTATGTCGGCACTGCGAACGCCAAGGAGTACGAAGCGGAGAACAAGAACCCGCTCCTCAACATCCCGGGCTTCAAGATCGGCAAGCAGGGCCTGGAGAAGACGCTCGAGCCCTATCTTCGGGGCGTTCCGGGCGGCCAGCGCATCGAGGTCACTGCACGCGGTAAGCTCGTCAAGGAACTCGACCCCAAACCGGACCGAAGTGGCCAGACGGTCCAGCTCACCATCGACCAGGGCCTGCAGCTCTATGCGGCACGGCGGATGGGCGACCAGTCAGGCGCGCTCGTCGCGATCGACGTGACGTCCGGCGACATGCTCGCCTTCGTCTCGATGCCCGCGTTCGATCCGAACAGCTTCAGCGACGGCATCGGTCGGGCGGAATGGAAGGCGCTCTCCGCCGACGACCACATCCCGCTCCTGAACAAGGTGGCGCAGGGGTTGTACCCATCCGGTTCGACCATCAAGCCGGCCATGGCCCTGGCGTTCCTGAAGCAAGGCGTCGATCCAAAGCGGCGCGTCCTCTGCAACGGCGGCTATCAGATCGGTAATCGCTACTTCCGCTGCGATGACGTCCATGGAGCCATGGATATGCGCTCTGCCGTTGAGCGCAGCTGCAACACCTATTTCTGGGCAACCGGCCTGATCACGGACCCCGAGCAAACGACCGAGATGGTCAACTATCTCGGCTACGGTCAGGAATTCGACCTTCCGATCCCAACCCAGCGGTTCGGTACGATGCCGAGCCCGAAATGGCTCGAGAAGAAGTATCACCGCAAGTGGCAGGGCTACGACTCCGCCAACACGTCGATCGGCCAGGGCTATGTGCTGATCAACCCGATGCAGCTGGCGGTCATGCCCGCGCGGCTCGCCGCCGGAAAGCTGGTGCAGCCCAGGCTGCTGATGGCCGGCAAACGCAAAGTCGTCCCCGACCTCAACGTCGACCCGGCGCACCTCGCAATCGTCCGCGATGCCATGACGGCGGTCGTGAACGAGCGCGGTACGGCAGTCGCCTCGAAGCTCCCGCTCGACGGGATCATGATGGCCGGCAAGACGGGTACTGCGCAGGTGTTCCGGCTCGGCGAACGCGGTCACCAGGGAGCTTGGGCGCTTCGCGATCACGCACTGTTCATCGCCTTCGCGCCTGCCGACAAGCCGCGCTACGCAATCGGGTGCATCATCGAGCACGGCGGTTTCGGCGCTTCCGCGGCTGCGCCGATCGTCCGCGACACGATGACCTACCTGTTCGACCAGCAGAAAGCGCTCCAGGCGCTCGATGCCTTGGAAAAGAACTGGGGCGGCTCGCTCGCGGAGCGCAACTCTCGCCAGCTCCAGGCCTTCAAAGCGGCGTCCCAGGGTGTGAACCCGGCATGATTACGTCGGCGATCATCCCGCGCCCGCTCGCTCGCCTGCCATGGCGCCTGATCTTCCTCGTCAGCGGCATCGCTTCGTTCGGCCTCATCGTCCTCTATTCGGCGGCAGGCGGCTCGTTGCGCCCATGGGCCTTGAAGCAGGCGATCGTCTTCTTCGGCTTCCTGTCGATCGCAGTCGGCATGTCATGGATGCGGGAATCGACGATCAAGTCGCTCGCGTTTCCGCTGTACGGCGCGACCCTCATCATGCTTATCGGCGTGGAGACGCTGGGCTTCGTTGGGAAAGGCGCCCGCCGCTGGCTCGATCTCGGCCCGATCCGACTGCAGCCGTCCGAGTTCATGAAGCCCGCCATCGTGCTGACCTTGGCGCGCTTCTACGAGCTTGTCCCGGCCGCCGAGATCCGCAAGTGGCGCGCGATCTGGCCTGCCCTCGCGCTCCTCGGCTTTCCCGCTTTCCTGATCCTGGTCCAGCCCGATCTCGGCACCTGCATCATGGTCGTGCTGTGCGGCGTGACGGTCATGTTCCTCGCCGGCCTCCCATGGTGGCTGTTTGCAGCTCCGGCAGCCGCGGTCGCCGTTGCGGCGCCGATCGTCTACAGCATGCTTCACGGCTATCAGCGCAAGCGGATCGACACTTTCCTCGACCCGGAAAGCGACCCGCTGGGCTCCGGCTATCACATTGCCCAGTCCAAGATCGCAATCGGCTCCGGCGGCATTTGGGGCAAGGGCTTCCTCCAGGGCAGCCAGAGCCACCTCGATTACCTGCCCGAAGGTCACACCGACTTCGTGTTCGCCACCATGGCGGAGGAGTGGGGCCTTGTGGGGGGCGTGATCCTGATCCTTGCGTTCGGAGCAGTCATCCATTGGGGGATGCGAGTCAGCCAGAATGCGCGCACGCGTTTCGCCCAGCTCGCATCGGCGGGTCTCTCCGCGACGATCTTCTTCTATGTCTCGATCAACCTCATGATGGTCATGGGCCTGGCACCCGTCGTCGGCGTTCCGCTGCCGCTCGTGAGCTTTGGCGGCTCGGCAGTCATGACCGTCATGCTGTGCCTTGGGCTGCTGATGGCGCTTGAGCGGCAACAGCGGACGGTGTCGCGGCTGGCGTGACGCGGATATTGAAGATCTGGCGGTTGCGCACCACGTAACCCCATGCTACCGGCGCCCCCGCTCAGGGCGAGAAACACCGCCGGAGCATCCGCCTCACGGCAGTGGACGCATAGCTCAGTTGGTAGAGCAGCTGACTCTTAATCAGCGGGTCCTAGGTTCGAGCCCTAGTGCGTCCACCATTTTCTCCCAGCAAAGACAGTCGCTTATGGGTAGGTTGGACAACGGCGCTATTGCGCTTCCGCGACACCCATAAGCAAATCGTAAGCAGCGCCAACGGCAGCGCATGCTGGTATCG
>DASVXN010000025.1:0-2098 GCA_036392635.1 Sphingomicrobium sp.
AAGCCTTTTTGGCGTTTGCTCTAAAGGAGAGAAGAGCTAGGCGGCGCTGGCCAATGGACCCTCGCTTCGCCCACGTCCGCGACTGGATCTTCGACCTGGATAATTGCCTCTATCCAGCGTCCACCGGCCTGTTCGCGCTCATCGACGAGCGGATGGGGGCCTATATCGAGCGGCTGCTCGGATGCGATCCGCAGGAGGCCAAGCGCGTCCAGAAGGCCCACTTCCACGCGCACGGCACGACGCTCGCCGGCCTCATGCGAGAGCATGAAGTCGACCCCCACCACTTCCTCGCCGATGTCCACGACATCCCGCTCGACCGCGTGAAGGCGGACGACCGCCTTGTGCGGCTCCTGCCGCAGCTCCCCGGTCGGCGCTTCGTGTTCACCAACGGCGATGCGCCTTATGCCCGCCGAGTGCTCGAGGCGATCGGAGTGCACGGGCACTTCGACGACCTGCACGACATCCACGCGAGCGAGCTTCGGCCGAAGCCGGACCCGCACGGATATGCGCTGTTGTGCGAGCGGTTCGGGATCGATCCGAAACACGCCCTGCTCGCGGACGACATGGTGCAGAACCTTGCTCCGGCAAAACAGCTCGGCATGACCACCATCTGGGTGGACAACGGCTCGGAGCGGGGCAACCACGGCTATGACGAAGCCATCGTCGACCTCCGCGTAAGCGACGTGGGCGAGTGGCTCGAATCCATTTTGGGGAACGACAATGACCAATGACCTGCAGGCGGTGATCGAACGCGCCTGGGAAGAGCGCGAAAGCATCGGCGCGGGCACCAAGGGCGAGGTCCGCCAAGCGGTTGATGCGGCCGTGGCAGCGCTCGACCGCGGCGAGGCGCGGATTGCCGAGAAGCAGGGCGACGGATGGACCGTCCACCAGTGGCTGAAGAAGGGCGTTCTGCTGTCGTTCCGCCTCAACCCTATGGAGGCGATCTCCGGCGGCCCGGGCGGCGCACATTGGTGGGACAAGGTGCAATCGAAGTTCGCCGGCTGGGGCGAGAAGGAATTTGCAGATGCCGGCTTCCGGGCCGTCCCAGGCGCGATCGTCCGCCGCGGCGCCTTCATCGCGCCCGGCGCGGTGCTGATGCCGAGCTTCGTCAACATCGGCGCTCATGTCGGCGAGAACACGATGGTCGATACTTGGGCGACCGTCGGCAGCTGTGCGCAGATCGGCAGGAACGTCCACATTTCCGGCGGTGCCGGCATCGGCGGCGTGCTGGAGCCCCTACAGGCGGGCCCAGTGATCATCGAGGACGATTGCTTCATCGGCGCCCGCTCCGAGGTCGCGGAGGGCGTCGTCGTCGAGCGCGGCTCGGTGCTGTCGATGGGCGTCTTCCTCGGCGCATCCACCAAGATCGTCGATCGCGCGTCGGGCGAGGTCCACTACGGCCGCGTGCCCCCCTATTCGGTCGTGGTGCCGGGTAGCCTTCCCGGCAAGGGTGGCGGTCCGTCTCTGGCCTGCGCAGTGATCGTGAAGCAGGTCGACGAGCGCACTCGCTCGAAGACGAGCATCAACGAGCTGCTGCGGGACTGAGCTGATAAGCTGAGCTTATCGGTCCGGCCCGGCCATTTGTTGGCCCGAGCTGCCCCGTATCCCTTACACCAGCAGCGCCATGAAACCCGCCTCCTCTTCCGAGTTCGAGCGCAATCGCGCGGACGCTGCGACCGTTCAGGACGTCTACGAGACGCCGATGATCCGCACGCAGATGAACGGCAACGATTGGCTGATCCTCGCATCCCTGGCCGTTATCTGGGGCGGCGCGTTCTTCTTCATCGGCGTCGCGGTGCGGCACGTCCCGCCGCTGACCTATGTCGGCCTGCGCCTGACGATCGCGGCGGCTGCGATGTGGGCCTATTTGCGCTTCAAGCGGCAGAGCCTCGATCTGCCGCGAAGTGCCTGGGCGTCCATCCTCCTGCTCGCCCTCCTCAACAACGCCCTGCCGTTCACGCTCTTCGGTTGGGGCCAGACGCACATCGCGAGCGGCCTCGCCTCCATCCTTAACGCCACCACGCCGATCTGGGGCGTTGTCGTGGCTCATTTCCTTACCCACGACGAGCGCATGACCCCGCGCAAGATCGCCGGCGTG
>DASVXN010000026.1:0-2817 GCA_036392635.1 Sphingomicrobium sp.
TCCCCGGCGCCAAGGACGACATGTTCCCCGACCGGTCGCTGTGGGATCGCTACATCTCCCGAGCCGTGCAGAAGATGCCGCAGCGGGGCGACATCTCGGCGCGGTCGGCGCTGACAATCCACCGGGGAACCGCGAACCGCTCCAGCGAGCCGCGCCCCGTGCTGGTCGTCGGCGTCGATGCGCCCGACGCGACCAACGCCAACCATCACGACCTGCAGGTCACGCGCGCTTATTACGATAGCCTGCCGCCGCAGGTCCGCGACCACCTCACCTGCCGGATCACGGACGAGCTCACGCCGATCATCCAGCACCACGTCATCGAGGGATTGCTGGAAGCCGATTACGGCTGATCGTCGGCCTTGGGCTTGTCGAGATCGCGTGCCTGCGCCTTCCGCTTGCGCAGGTTCTCGCGCAGCGCGGCGGCGAGCCGGTCATCCCGTTCCTTGTCTTTATCGGACATGTGGATCAGATGCGCCGGACTTCCCGCACGCGCAACGGGTTGACAGGTCGCGGGGCGCCCCGTCATAGGCGCCCGACTTTCCGACAAAGTGCTGCCGTAGCTCAGTGGTAGAGCGCATCCTTGGTAAGGCTGAGGTCGTGAGTTCAATCCTCACCGGCAGCACCACTTCCCCGTCCGAAAGCAGGCCTTAGTCGGACTATGGTGAAGGCGGGCGACTAGGCGTCCCGGTCGCGCATCTTCTTCTCGCCCAGCGCAGCGTCGATCCCGCCGGCAATAGCATCCCCGAGCCAGATCACGGCTCCAAGCAGAAGGACGCCAAGCGCCAGAAGAAGTGCGTCTATCACGAATCAGCCTCGCGATTTCCTTTTATCAACAGTGCATTAAACGCGCAATTAACCCGCCGTGAGCGGACTGTAACGTTGCGGGACGGCTGACTGCGTCAATCGCCTGGCAGCTCGATCGGCGCGCAGGCCTGCCTCAGCCAATCAAGATCAGCGCCCGACAAGCTCGGGCCGATCCGCGCCATGACATGCGCGTGATAGCAATTGAGCCAGATCAGCTCCTCGATCTCGAGCATCTCGACGTCGATCAGGCGGCGGTCGATCGGCGCGAAGGTCAGGGTTTCGAAGCCGAGCATCTCCTTCTCGGCGCCATCGATCTCGCGCGGCACGACAAGCACCAGGTTCTCGATGCGGATGCCGTACTCGCCGGTCTTGTAGTAGCCGGGCTCGTTGGAGAGGATCATGCCGGCCTGGAGCGGCTCGTCGCCGCCGCTCTGCGAGCTGCCGACCGGGGAGATGCGCTGCGGCCCTTCGTGGACGGAGAGGAAGCTGCCCACGCCGTGGCCCGTACCGTGCGCGTAATCGAGGCCGGCTTCCCACAGCGGCCGCCGGGCGAAACTATCGAGCTGGCTGCCGCGCGTCCCCTTGGGGAAGACAGCGGTTGCGATCGCGATATGGCCCTTGAGCACGCGAGTGAAGCGGTCTCTCATCTCGTCGGTGGGCTTGCCGATGGGGACGGTGCGGGTGATGTCGGTGGTGCCGTCGACATACTGGCCGCCGCTGTCGATCAGGTAGAGCGTGCCCTGCTCCAGCTTGCGATTGGTCTTCTCGCTCGAGCGATAGTGAACGATCGCGCCGTTCGGGCCTGCGCCCGAGATGCTGTCGAACGACAGGTCCCGCAGCTCGGCATTCTCGCGGCGGAGTGCCTCGAGGTGGTCGGAAGCTTTCAGCTCATCGACCTCACCCCTCGGAGTCTCCCGGTCGATCCAGTGCAGGAACCGTGCAATGGCAGCGCCGTCGCGGGTTTGGGCAGCTTTCTGGCCCGCGATCTCCGCTTCGTTCTTGATGGCCTTGGGCAGGATGGTCGGGTCGCGCAGCGGCAGCACCTTGGCGCCGGCCTTTTGAAGCGCCTCGAAGATCGCGGCGACGGCACGCTCCGGGTCGACGACGACGGTCTTCCCCTTGAGTTCCGCGAGGGCGCTCTCGAACTCGTGACGCTCGTGGAGGCGAACGCCGTTGCCGAGATGCTGGCGAACCTCCGGCGCGATCTTCTCCCCGGCCACGAACAGATCCGCGGTCCCGTCCGCGTGGACCAGCGCATAGGCGAGCGCGACTGGCGTATGGGTGACGTCCTCGCCGCGGATATTGAAGGCCCAGGCGATCGAATCCAACGCCGACAGCACCGCCGCATCGGCATGATGTTTGCCGAGCCAGTCGCCAATCTCCGTGCGCTTCTCCGCTGCCGACTTGCCGGCGTACTTGTCGGGCTGGACGACGAGATGCGCCTTGGAGGCTTCGGGCCGGTCGGTCCAGATCTCGTCAATCGGGTTACGCTCGACCGGCACCAGCTCGGCACCCCGGCTGGCTAGCGCTTCCTTCGCCTTTTTCACCCAGTCGCGCGTGTGCAGCCAGGGATCGTAGCCGATGCGCCCGCCTTGAGGCGCATGCTCCTCGAGCCATTGCGTGGTGCTCGTCTCCGGCACCGACTGGTAGCTCCACTCGGTCGCCGAGACCTGCTGGCGCACCTGCAGAGTGTAGCGGCCGTCGACGAAGATCGCCGCTTCCTCGGGAAGCACGACCGCCGAACCGGCCGATCCCTCGAACCCGGTCAGCCAGGCAAGGCGCTGGGCGTAGCTCCCGACATATTCGCTCATATGCTCGTCGGTGAGCGGGACGACGAAGCCGTCGAGCTGGCTGGCTTTCAATTGCTCGCGAAGAGCCTTCAGGCGGTCTGCATAACTGGACATGGGCTAGCTCCGTTGGCCCTCAGCTAGTCGATGGGAGGGCGTTCTTGAAGGGGCAGCGGGCATCGATGGCCGCCGACGAATGTTCCCGATGTTCGCAGTGACGACGAGT
>DASVXN010000027.1:0-2941 GCA_036392635.1 Sphingomicrobium sp.
GATCCCACGCGCGGCATGCTGTGCGAGGTCGCGGAGGTGCATGTTGCACGGAGTCACGGTCGAGAAACTGTGAACGATGGCCACCAGCGGCTTCGCAAGCGCCGACGCATCGAAACCTGCGGCGTGAAGCATCGCCCGGGCTGGGGCGCGAGACGGCCCTTCCACCATTTCACGCGACGGCAGCCCCTTCGAAGTCATCACTTCACCTGTAGCTTTTTGGATACAATCATCACTCTCAAGCACGGCGGGCCGACGGAGAAAAGAGGCCAACGTGCAGAACCGCGGACGTTTTCCGCTTGCGCGGCATACCGCATTGCAGCATAAACACTGTCGAAACGGGATCCCATCTAGGGCTTCTCCTCCGAGGACGTGATCGAGCGATGCTTCTCAATGCGAAGCTGACCGGAACGAAATTCACGAACACGACGGCCGTCGTGGGCCTCGGCTATTTTACGCTTGTACTTATTAGCGACCATAGGGGAGCGGCCTAGGTTCAACGTCCAGCAGGACAGGAAACCAAGACCCCCGCTCCCCACCCGGAGCGGGGGTTTTCTTTTGCGCGAAAGGAAACCTCGAGTGGAACGGATCTTCACGGACAAGGACGCAAGCCCCGCAACGCTGAAAGGCGTGACCGTCGCGGTGATCGGCTACGGCAGCCAGGGACGCGCGCACGCGCGCAACCTGCGTGACAGCGGATTGTCGGTAGTCGTGGGCGCACGTGCCGGCGGTGGAGCGGAGCGCCGGGCCAAGGTCGACGGCTTCCAGGTGGTGTCGCCTGCCGACGCTGCTCGCCGGGCCCAGCTCGTCTGCCTGCTTACGCCGGACATGACTCATCGAGAGGTGTATGCGCGCGACATCGAGCCGAACCTGGAGTCGGGCGATGCCCTGCTCGTCGCACACGGCTTCAGCGTGCTTTACAGCGAGGTCGCGCCGCGTTCCGACATCGACGTCGCCCTCGTCGCACCCAAGGGCCCGGGCGACCTCGTCCGCCGCGAATATGAGATCGGACGCGGCGTGCCCTGCCTGTTCGCGGTGCACCAGGATGCGAGCGGGTCAGCTCGCGACAAGGCGCTGGCCTATGCCCGTGGAATCGGCGGGACCCGCGCCGGAGCGATCGAAACCAGCTTCCGCGAGGAAACCGAGACGGACCTGTTCGGCGAGCAGGCTGTCCTGTGCGGCGGCGCGACCGAGCTCGTCGCGTCGGGGTTCAAGACGTTAGTCGACGCCGGCTACAAGCCCGAAGTCGCCTATTTCGAGTGCCTGCATGAGCTGAAGCTGATCGTTGACCTCATGTACGAGGGCGGCTTCGCCAAGATGCTGCATTTCGTCTCCGAGACGGCGAAGTACGGCGACTTCGTGTCCGGTCCGCGGGTGATCAACGACGAAACCCGCGCGCGCATGAAGGAAGTCTTGGAGGACATCCAGAACGGCAACTTCGCGCGCCAGTGGATCGCCGAGAATGCGGCGGGCAAGCGCGAGTTCGAGCGCATGTGGGCGGCGGACCTGGAGCAGCCCGTCGAGCAGGTCGGCGCCGAGCTGCGCAAGCACATGGCCTGGCTGAGCGACCAGGCGCAGCAGCCGCAGCAAGCCCAACCGCAACCCAAGGCCGCGTAACATGATCGGCGCCGCCCAAGCCTCCGCATCGCCCGAGCCGCAACCCGTCACCGGTGCGCGGCTGGTGGTAGAGGCGCTGGAGCGCGAGGGCGTGAAGCACGTCTTCGGCTATCCGGGCGGCGCTATCATGCCGGTCTACGATGCGCTGACGGGTTCGTCCCTGCAGCACATCCTGGTGCGACATGAGCAGGCTGCGGCCCTAGCGGCGGATGCTTACGGTCGCGTAACCGGCAGGCCTGGCGTTTGCATTGCGACCTCCGGACCGGGCGCGACCAATCTTGTCACGGGCATTGCCAACGCCTTCCTCGACAGCGTGCCGGTGGTCGCGATCACGGGTCAGGTCGCATCCCCGCTGATGGGCGTCGCATTCGGTATTGGCCCCGAGGTCGAGCATGACGACGTCGGTCTCGCCCGCGCCCTCGCCACTGCCCAGTTCGACGACGGCGGCCTGATCAGCCGCTCAACCTACGAGCAGATCCAGCTGGTCGACCGGTTCGGCCTGCTCCGCGCCTGCTATCTTGCCGCCAAGCAGACCATTCCAGACGGGATCGAAGCCGCTGCGCAGGCGTCGCTCGCAGCGCTGCATGGCGTCATGATGGGCGACGGTTCGCTTTCCAGCTGGCAGGGCTGCGGCCCCGGCGAGAGCGCCCGCCTGACCGCTCTCATCGACGGCTGCGGCCTTCGCGCACGTCCCCTCCGACAGGCCCGCGGGTGGGGCTATCAGCGCATGTCCGCGCTCGGCACCGTGCTCGTGATCGACGCCGCGCCGCCGCCGCCGCAGAAGGTCGCCGAGCAAGGCTCTGCCTCGACGCTCGCCTTCGAACTGTCCGATGGGTCCCAGCGTCTCGTCGTCAATTGCGGCGGGCCGGGACCTCTCCCGACTGCTCTCCCGGATGAGCTGGTCCAGGGCCTCAGGACCACCGCGGCGCACAGCACGCTGGTGCTCTCCGACACCAACTCCACCAACATCCTCGCCGACGGATCGCTCGGCAAGGGGGTCGAGGATGTCACCATCGATCGCAGCGAGGACAATGACGCAAGCCGGCTAGAGGCGAGCCACGACGGCTACGTCCGCGCCTTCGGCCTCGTCCACAAGCGCAGCCTCATGCTCGGGAACGACGGCAAGGAGCTGCGCGGCGCCGACCAGCTGATCGCCAAGGGCCGGAAGAAGATCAAGGAAGGCGCGCCTTACGCGGTCCGCTTTCATCTCGCGCCCGGTGTCGAAGCAACGATCACCGCCGACGGGATGGGCGCCATCCTCCGCTCGAAAGGTGCGCCGGCGTGGAATTTCCGCTGCCGCGGCGGCAACCTGACCAGCGAGGAAAGC
>DASVXN010000028.1:0-8468 GCA_036392635.1 Sphingomicrobium sp.
GAAGGAGTCGGCAAGCCCAGCCCCGTTCTCGACAAGGTCATGGAAGTGCGCGGCAAGATCATCAATTGGAACAAGAAGCCCGCTCAGCAGCCGAAGATCGCGCCGAGGGTGCTGCACGAGATGCGCGAGATGTATCGCGGCGACGTCCAGCTTCTGTCCCGGCTAGTCGGACGCGACCTAAGCCACTGGCTGGATACGCCTTAGGGCGACCTGCACTTCCCCGCAGGCGTGGTTGGCGGGCACCGCAATGTCCATCTTCTTGGGTCGCGGCAGGTTGAGCCCGTTCATGATCGCCACGAACTCATCGACCGTCTTGCCGGCGCCAAGACGCGGGTTCCGGTCCTTCTCTTGAGCCACATTACTGACGCGCCGCTGCTGATAATCGTGCGCTGGGTAGACCAATGTGTCTTCGGGCAGCGTGAAGATCTTCTCGTGAACTGAACAGTAGAGCGTCGCGGGGTCGCCGTTCTGGAAGTCCGTGCGACCGCAGCCGTCAATCAGCAGCGCGTCGCCCGTAAACACACGTCCGACATCGGCTGAGCGGATCAGATAGGCGTGATGATCGTCGGTGTGACCTGGCGTGTAGAGCGGCTGAATCGTCAGCGTGCCGACCTCGACCGGCTTGCCTTCGTGTACTGCGAGGTCGGCGTTGCTGGCCCCGCTTCGCTCGGGAACGGCAGTCCTGCAGCCTGTTCGCTGACGCAGCAGTGCCGCGCCAGTGACATGGTCCGCGTGGATGTGCGTCTCGAGCGTGTATCGCAGTGAAAGGCCCAGCGCTTCGATCAGCGCCAAGTCTCGATCGACCGTCTCCACCACGGGGTCGATGAGCAGCGCCTCGCCACTCTCCTCGCACGCGATGAGATAGGTGTAGGTCGAGGATTCCGACTCAACCAACTGGCGGAAGATCATGAGCCAGCCCCTTGCCCGGACAACCCAGTTTACCCCATCGGCAAGTTCATGAACATCTGCGTTGTCGGAGCCGGCGCCATCGGCGGTTGGGTTGCTGCGAAGCTCGCGCTTGCGGGCGAGCGGGTCAGCGCCTTCGGGAGCAGCGGCCCGCTTGATTCAATCGGGCTCAGCGAATCTGGCGAGATGCACACAGCCGAATTGATCGCTCCAGAAGGCGTGGCGGACATCCTTGTCGTCGCCGTAAAAGCCACCGCACTGGCCGCTGCTTGCGACACGGCCGCGAGCTTGATCGGACCGGAAACCGTCATCGTTCCGATGCTCAACGGCGTGCCATGGTGGTTCGTTGAAGGGGTTCAACTGAGCTCGGTCGATCCCGACGCAAGGGTCGGGGCAACCTTGCCAACGTCGCAGATTGTCGGGTGTGTCGTGCACGCGTCGTGCAGCCGCAGCGGCGGCACCGTCGTCGTGAAGCATGCGGACAAGCTGATCATCGGAGAGCCTGACGGCGAGAGCAGTGAGCGCCTCGCACGGCTATTCGGCCTTCTCGAACGTGCCAGCCTGCGCCCGGAGGTGACCGACGACGTGCGGCGCGCCATCTGGTACAAGCTATGGGGCAACGCCACGATCAATCCGCTATCGGCGCTCACGCGGGCTACCTGCGACAGGATCCTTGCGGAGCCCGGGTGTCGCGCCTGGATGCTCGCGGGAATGGCCGAGCTGGCGAGCATCGGCGCGGCGGTCGGCTGTCCGATCAGCGAGAGCGGCGAAGACCGCATGGAAGTGACTGCGAGGCTCGGGGCCTTCAAGACCTCGATGCTGCAGGACGTCGAAGCGGGTCGGCCGATCGAGCTTGAGGCATTGCTCGGCGCGCCGCTCGAACTCGCGCGGTTGCACGGCATCGAAACGCCCGCACTCGATCGGCTCTACGGAGTCACGCGCCTTATGGCGGAGAGCCTCGGCTTAGTTTGAGGACACCACGCGGCCGACGCACTCGCCGAGGCCGATCCGCACTGCGCCTTCGGCGTCGCACCACGCCTTGAGCGTGACCTCGTCGCCATCCTCGAGAAAGGTGCGCGTCTCGCCACTTGCGAGCTGTAGCGGCTGCTTGCCGCCCTGGCTGATCTCCAGCAGCGAACCCAGCCCAGCGGCGCTGTCGGTCGACAAGGTGCCGGTGCCGATCAGGTCACCGGGCTGAAGGTTGCAGCCGTTCGCGCTGTGGTGCGCAACGATCTGCGCCGCGCTCCAGTACATCGCCGCATCGGCCGACCCATGCGAAAGAATGTGCGGCGGAACGCCATCGGCGCGCATCTTTTCGGTGGTCAGCGTCACCTCGAGCTGGATGCCCAGGCCGCCGCTCTGACGATCGGCAGGGTCATCCAGATAGGGCAGCGGCTCGGGGTCGCCCTGCGGCCTCGGCGGCATAGCCTTTCGAAATGATGCAAGCGCCTGCGGGCTGACCACCCACGGACTGACGCTCGTCAGGAAGTTCTTGGCGAGGAAGGGGCCGAGGGGCTGATATTCCCACGCCTGCAGATCGCGCGCGGACCAGTCGTTCAGCAGGCAATAGCCGGCAATATGCTCGCTCGCCTCAGCGATCGGGATCGGTGAGCCGAGCTCGTTGGCCTGGCCGACCCAGATGCCGAGCTCGAGTTCATAGTCCAGGCGCCGGCTGGGCCCGTACTCAGGCGCGTCGGCATCCGGTGCCTTGCGCTGTCCCTTCGGCCTGATCACCGGCTCGCCGGATGCACGCACCGAGCTCGCACGGCCGTGATAGCCGATCGGCACATATTTATAGTTCGGGAGCAGCGGATTGTCGGGCCGGAACTGCTTGCCCACATTGGTCGCGTGGTGAATGCCGACGTAGAAGTCGGTGTAGTCGCCGACGAGGCACGGCACGTGGAGGCGCACCTCTGTCTGGCCGATCAGCTGGGTTTCGACGTCGTCCCGGTAGCGCTCGTCCGAGAGCAGTTCCTGCAGCCGTTCGCGCAATGCCGCCTGTGCCTCGGGTCCCCGCGCAAGCCAGCCATTCAGGACTGGCTGCGACAGGTCTTCGCGCCAGTCTTCATCGAGCAAGTCGGCAATGCCGGTGAGGTCGAGCACGTAATCACCGATCGCCACGCCGGCGCGGCGGCGGCGCTGGCCGACGGAGAAGATTCCGAGCGGCAGGTTTTGGATCGGAAAGTCGCTGCCTTGTGCGCTGTCGCACCAGCTAGTCAACGCGGGATCGTTGCTGTGGTCAGTCACGGAAGCTTCGCTTTCGGAAATCCCTGCCATGCCATGTCGTAGTCATGCTGCGCGCGGTCGAGCGCGAATTGCGTCGGGCGGTACGGCCAGCAGGTCTCGACCATGAACGCCATCGTCCCTTCGATCTTCACCGGCTTGAGCTCGGCCTCGCTTGCCTTACGCCAGCTTTCGACGTCCGGCCCGTGGCCGCTCATCAGATTGTGCAGCGACAGGCCCCCCGGCTGAAATCCTTCGGCCTTGGCGTCGTAAGCGCCGTAAATCAGCCCCATCGCCTCGCTCATCACGTTGCGGTGGAACCACGGCGGGCGGAACGTGTCCTCACCAACCATCCACCTCGGCGGGAAGATGACGAAGTCGGCGTTGGCGCGCCCCGGCACATCGCTGGGGCTGGTCAGCACCGTAAAAATCGACGGATCCGGATGGTCGAAGCTGATGCTGCCGATCACGTTGAAGCGTGACAGATCGTAGCGGTACGGCGCGAGATTGCCGTGCCACGCGACGACGTCGAGTGGCGAGTGATCGAGCGTCGTCGTCCAAAGTGAACCAAGCGACTTCTGAATGACCTCTGTCGGCTCATCCTTGTCCTCGAACCAGGCGACGGGCGTTTCGAAGTCGCGTGGATTAGCGAGTCCGTTCGAGCCGATCGGGCCGAGCTCCGGAAGCCGCAATGGAGCGCCGTGGTTCTCGGCCACATAGCCGCGGCTCTCGCCGTCGACCGCGACGCGGAACTTCACGCCCCGCGGCACCACCGCGATCGTGCCCGGCGCCACCTCAAGCCGGCCGAACTCGGTCGCAAGCTGCAGCGTCCCGGACTGGGGAATGATGAGCAGTTCGCCGTCCGCGTCGACGAAGACACGCTGCTCCATCGACCTGCATGCGCGATACAAGTGTACCGCTACGCCCTCGAGGTCGGCAGGGTCGCGGTTCGCCAGCATGGTCACCATGCCGTCGACGAAATCGGCGCCTTCCGGCAGGTCTGCCGGCGGATCCCAGCGCAGGCGATTGGGTGCGAGCGGCTCGTTGACAGTACCCGGCGCGAACAACGCAGCCCCTTCATAGCGAACGAATGGGCGATGGTCGGCCGTCGGCCGCATCCGGTAGAGCCAGGAGCGGCGGTTCTCCTGGCGCGGCGAGGTGAAGCTGCTGCCCGACAGCTGCTCGGTGTAGAGCCCAAAGGCCGGCCGTTGCGGCGAATTGCGGCCCTGCGGCAGCGCGCCGGGCACCGCCTCCGTCTCGTAATGGCCACCAAACCCCGTCATGTACTGAAGCGTTTCAGCCATGCCGCGCGGGTTAGTCGTTCAGCCGTGGACAAGCAAACGGGCGCGGTCCTCGGGGAACCGCGCCCGCGATGCGGACGGGGACTCGCAACCCGTCCGCACTACGGCTGACCCTCTCCTCGTCAGCTGTGGTTTACGTTGACGTCGATCTTGTTGGGGACCTCGATGGTCGACTTCTCGCCAAAGCCCAGCTGTCCGCGGAACATGTAGAGCAGGACCAAAACGACGATGATGAGCAGCACGACGGCAAGCACGCCGCCTCCCCCGCCGCCATCGGTCTGCACGATGGTCGTGTGTTCGCGTTCCACGTCGTCGCGATCGTCGGCCATGAAACTCTCCTGTTTGGGCCTGTTGTCGTGGCGTAACGAACGAATTGTTGCGGGCACGGTTCCGCAACGATGAGGAGAGCTCATGAAGAAGCTTTTTTCGGCCGCAGCAGGGTCGCTGGGCCGGCGTCTCAAGATCTCGCGGACTCCTCCTCGTGCGTCACCTCGCGATGGGGGAATTCGTCGCGAATGCGGGTGTTGAAGTAGACGCCCTTCGCGAAGGCGCCGCGGAACGCATCGGCAACCTCCTGCGGAACGCCTGAATAGACGTACTTGCGCCCAGTAGTGAACTCGACCCACAGGTCGCCCTTCATCTCGTCGTAGACGAAGCGTCTGATCACGGTCGACGGCATGCGCCTGCAACGCGCGAGACGCGACATCGTCCCCAAGGCTGAAACGTGGTAATCTGGCCGGGTAAGCAATGAAGGAATGCGACTCAGAATAGCTTTGAGCTTCAGGGAGACGACCCATGTTCAAGCCTGCGCACCTGCTTGTACTCGTCACCTTCGCATCGATTGGGGCCTCGACCGCTGCCCCCGCATCCACCGAAGCCGAGTTCATCCGGGCAAGTGGCCCTCAATGCTTCCGCGCCAGCAGCGTCTCGCGCTTCGCTCCCGGTCCGATCGGTTATGTGATGGTGAGGGCGGACGGCAATCGCTGGTTCCAGATGCACCTGAGCCCCGGCTGCCCCGACTTCCGGCTGATCATGGAGATCGGTATTCGGCCGAACGACTCCAGCTGGTTGTGCGAAGGCAAAGCCGACGAGTTGGGCGGGCTTCCACTCGACCGCGCGGGCCGGTGCTTTGTCAGCGACATCCGCCAGCTGCCGCCCGGCGCGGTGGCCGGAACAGCCTAAGCCGCGTCAGGCGTCGGAACGCTTGGCCGATTGCGTCCAAGCGCAGCCACCATGCCGCCCAGGGCGAGCAGCGCGCCGACGACGGTCAGCGTGGTCCAGCGATAATCTTCCAGCCACGTCGAGAAGCCCATGGCGATGATCGGCACCAGCACGCTCGAATAGGCCGCCTTTGCCGGGCCGATGATCCGCACGACCGGGTAGTAGAGGCTGAAAGTCAGGACCGAGCCGATTAGCGAGAGGTAGAGCACACCGATCCAGTATGCCGGTGACCCATCGAACACCGGCGGGCCCGTCATTGCGAGGGCAATCAGGCCGTCGATGAGTGCGCCTGCCGCCATCGACCAGGCGAGCATTGCGAACAGCGGGTAGCGCCGGATTTCAGGACGCGCCTGCACGACGTTCGCGACGGATGCTCCGAGCATGCCGATGAAGGTGAGGCCGATCCCCGACACGACCTGCGCAGTGTCGGCTTGATGCGCGCGCAGCTCGTGAACGAAAAGCAGGATGATCCCGCAGACCGCAACCAGCGAACTCCACGCGAAGCGCCGGCTTGGTCGATGTCCTAGGAACGCCCAGGCGAGAAGGCTCGAGGGGATCAGCAGCAGCGCGAACACCGTCGCGACGACACCCGAGGTGATGTGCCGTTCGGCAAGATAGACGGCGTTGAAGTTGATGCAGAATTGCGTGAAGCCGAGGAAGAACGCGGCTGCGATGCCTTTAACACCGATGCGCAGGCTCTCGCGCTTTACCATGGCGACAAGCGCCATCGCGGCGGCCGCGATGACGAAGCGGTAAGTGACGGACCATTGCGGCGGAACCTCGGTCAGCTGACCGCGGATGACGATCCAGGTCGAGCCCCACACCGCCGTGAAGATGATGAAAGGCAGCGTGATCGAGCGAAATCTCGAGCCCCCCGCTCGGTTCACAGTGCTGCGATCGCCGCGGCCAGCCGCTCCAGCGCTTCGCCCCTCTGGTCCCAGCTCGTCACCAGCCGGATCTCGCCAGCCGCCCAGTCGTAGAAGTCGAAGCCTTGGCCGCGAAGATGCGCGGCTTCGTCCGGCGTGACCTTCAGGAAGACCTCATTGGCTTCGGCCGGGTAAACCAGGCGGTGCGGCGCTGCCGTCGCCAGCATCTGCGCGGCCGCGTTGGCCGCCCGAGCATTCTCCAGCCAGAGATCCTCTTCGAGCATAGCCAGGACCTGCGCGGCGAGATAGCGGCCCTTCGACAGGAGGTGCCCTGCCCTCTTGCGCCGAACGGCGATCTCGTCGGCAAGCTCAGTCTTGAAGAGGATCACGCATTCGGCATTGAGCCCGCCGTTCTTCACGAAGCCGAACGACAGGGCATCAACCCCCGCCCGCCAGGTGACGTCGGCGATGTTCTCTCCCGTCGAGGCGAGTGCGTTAGCGAGACGCGCTCCGTCCATCTGGAGCGCCAGTCCACGCTCCCGGGCGAGCTCACCCAGAGCGGCCACTTCGGCAGCTCGATAGACGAGGCCATATTCGGTCGCGTTGGTGATCGAGATCGCTGCCGGCTGGACCTGGTGCACGTCCTTTCGGATGCGGTCGCAGGCAGCGGCAACTGTGTCGGGCGTGATCTTGGCGCCGTCGCCATCGAGCAGGATCAGCTTGGCGCCGCCGCTGAAGAAGCCCGGCGCTCCGGCCTCGTCGGATTCGATGTGAGCATCGCGGTGACAGAGGATGGCACGATAGGAGGGGCAAAGCGCCGCGAGCGACAGGCAATTGGCGGCCGTGCCGGTGGTGACCCAGAGGGCCCGCACCTCGGTCCCGAACAGGTCCGTAAAGGCGCCGTCGAGCCGCTGGCTCCACTCGTCGCCGTCATAAGCGGTGTCGAGCCGGTTCGCCTCGGCGATGGCTTCGATGACCTTGGGGTGAGCGGGCGCCGCATTGTCGGAGAAAAAACGCATGACACCGCTCCCCAAGCCGAATGCGTCTCGCGTGGCAAGACGCCAGTGATAGGTTCACGGAAGCGAGTCGACGGAGAAGGATGCGTGAGCGTTCAGGGGCAGGAATATGATGCCGCCGAGATCATGGGCGGCCTTTACGGCGATGGCATCATCGGGCTCAAGGGCGCCTTCAACGCCGGCTTCGCGGATACGCTTTATGAGGACATGATGCGCCTGTTCGAAGAGGCGCAGCAGGTGAAAGGCGGGGCGCTGCCGAGGGGCCCTCAGCGCTGGTACGTGGAGACACAGCCCGAGCGGATTCGCGGCTTCGTCGATATCGCGAGCCACCCTTGGTTCGTCGCCGTGTGCGAGGCGGTGCTGACGAGGGACTATCGCATCGTCGAGATCGGGTTCGACATTCCGTTTCCCGGCGCCGCAGACCAGCCTTGGCACCGCGACTTCAAGGCGCCCGATGCGACCATCAAGGGACGTCGGCTCAACTCACTCGCCTTCAATCTCACGTCCGTGGACACCAGACCGGAGCACGGCCCCTTCGAAGTGGCTCTGGGCACCCAATGGGACGAGATCCCCGGCGCCAAGGACGACATGTTCCCCGACCGGTCGCTGTGGGATCGCTACATCTCCCGAGCCGTGCAGAAGATGCCGCAGCGGGGCGACATCTCGGCGCGGTCGGCGCTGACAATCCACCGGGGGACCGCGAACCGCTCCAGCGAGCCGCGCCCCGTGCTGGTCGTCGGCGTCGATGCGCCCGACGCGACCAACGCCAACCATCACGACCTGCAGGTCACGCGCGCTTATTACGATAGCCTGCCGCCGCAGGTACGCGACCACCTCACCTGCCGGATCACGGACGAGCTCACGCCGATCATCCAGCACCACGTCATCGAGGGATTGCTGGAAGCCGATTACGGCTGATCGTCGGCCTTGGGCTT
>DASVXN010000029.1:0-8555 GCA_036392635.1 Sphingomicrobium sp.
GTCGTTGTGCGTGTTGCACCGCCAATTGCGTCTCTCCTGTGGAGGACAGCAGACAGCCGTTGACGCAGCGGCGCGGGCCGCTGTGGCGGGGTTCAACGGGTTCTAGAATCTCGTGATCGCGTGTCCGGCGCGGTTATGGACCGTGAGTCATCTCATCTGCCCCACTCTCGTGATGGCAGGTCGGTCAGGCGAGCCCCTGCGGCGCCAAGTTGCCCCTGTCGACGCACAGGTCCGGATGGTCGGCCTGTCGATGCTTCCGCTTACGCTGCTGACACGGTCCAAGGAGGCGAATGCCCCTTCGCCGCTGCAATGATTACAACAACACGCGTGATTCGTAAATCATTCACCAAAGTAAGTTAACGAGAAGATTGCCCTATCGATTCGTTGCGAACGCCGAATGATGGTAGGATCGGCTCGCCACTCGGGGGTGGCCAGCAATGCGCTACTACCGACTCTATTTCATGAACCGCTCGAGCGGGCACATCGACCAGTTCCGCGAGTTCGAGGCCGCGGACGACCAAGCGGCAATCGCGGCCGCGGAGAACTGGCTGGACGGCCAACCCATGGAACTGTGGAACCAGGACCGGAAGCTCAAGCACTGGACCATGCCCTCGCCCGACCGCGACTAGCTGAACGGCAGCAAACCGCCGGTTCAGCCTTGGTGCAATCCCGTAACGATAGGGCCGTTTCATCACAGCCGCGCGTTGTCTGCGGTTGGTTAGGGAACGAGGGAGACAGGCCATGACGGCTCTAACGAAATTGCTTGCGGGTTGCGGCGCAATGGCTGCGCTCGGCGTCGCCGCGCCGGCTGCAGCCCAATATTATCCGGGTTACGGCTACGGCTATGGTTCGCCTTACGGCGGCAGCGTCGTCGGCCAGGTCCTGAACGACGTTCTGGGCAACGGCTATGGCTACGGTCAGAACCGGCAGGTGGTCATCAACCAGTGCGCAGCGGCCGCGCAACAGCGGCTCGGCTACAATGGCGGCCGGGTGCTCGGCATCAGCCAGGTCAGTCCGCGCAACGATGGCGGCATCACCGTCCGCGGCGTGGCGTCGAGCGGCCGCTACGGCGGCTATGGCTACGGCTATGCGCAGGCGCGGCCCGATGTGACGTGGCGTTGCCGCACGGACTTCCGCGGCTACATCCGCGATCTGTCGGTCAGCCGCGGCAGCTACGGTTATGGCGCCTATAGCCCCTGGGGCGGCAACGATTATTCCCAGTTCGGCTACCGCCGTTACTAATTGACGAGCAGCGCCGGGCTCCGCGTGAGTCCGGCGCTGCCAACTTTACTCGGCTGGCGATGCTTCCTATCGGCTCGCCATGACGGTCCAGCCCACCGAATCCATCCTCATCGTCGACTTCGGCAGCCAGGTGACGCAGCTCATCGCGCGCCGCATCCGGGAGGCCGGGGTCTATTCCGAGATCGCGCCGTTCAACGCCGCCGAGGAGGCGTTCCAACGGCTCCAGCCGAAGGGCGTGATCTTTTCCGGCGGGCCCGCGTCGGTCATGGAAGCCCAAAGCCCGCGGGCACCTCAGCTGCTGTTCGACAGCGGGCTGCCGCTCCTCGGCATCTGCTACGGGCAGCAGACGCTTCACCAGCAGCTCGGCGGCAAGGTGGTCGCCTCCGACCAACGTGAGTTCGGCCGCGCCTTCATCGACATCGTCTCGCCGTCGGCGCTGTTCGACGGCCTGTGGCAGGTCGGCGAGAAGCACCAGGTTTGGATGAGCCACGGCGACCGCGTCGAGACGCTTGCGCCCGGGTTCGAGGTCGTCGCCCGGTCCGAAGGCGCTCCCTACGCCATTGCCACGAACGAGGCAGAGAAACGCTACAGCCTCATGTTCCATCCGGAGGTCGTCCACACGCCGGACGGCGGCAAGCTCCTCGCCAACTTCGTACGCCACGTGTGCGGCTGTGCGGGCGACTGGACGATGGCGAGCTTCCGGGACGCGAAGATCGCCGACATCCGGGCTCAGGTTGGGAACGGACGAGTGATCTGCGGCCTATCAGGCGGGGTCGACAGTGCCGTTGCGGCGGTCCTGATCCATGAGGCCATTGGCGACCAGCTGACCTGCGTGTTCGTCGACCATGGCCTCATGCGGCAGGGCGAGGCCGAGCAGGTCGTCTCCCTGTTCCGCAACAGCTACAACATCCCGCTGGTGCACGTGGATGCGAGCGCGGATTTCCTCGGCGGTCTCGAGGGCGTCACCGACCCCGAGAAGAAGCGCAAGTTCATCGGTGCCGAGTTCATCAACGTGTTCGAAGCCGAAGCGAAGAAGATCGGCGGCGCGGACTTCCTCGCGCAAGGCACGCTCTATCCGGACGTGATCGAGAGCGTGAGCTTCACCGGCGGGCCTTCGGTCACGATCAAGAGCCACCACAATGTCGGCGGTCTCCCCGAGCGCATGAACATGAAGCTGGTCGAGCCGCTTCGCGAGCTGTTCAAGGACGAGGTGCGCGAGCTCGGGCGGGAGCTTGGCCTTCCCGACGCATTCGTCGGCCGGCACCCCTTTCCCGGGCCAGGCCTTGCCATCCGCATCCCCGGCGAAGTGACGCGGGAGAAGTGCGACATCCTTCGCAAGGCGGATGCCGTTTACCTGGAGGAGATCCGCAACGCCGGTTTGTACGACGCGATCTGGCAGGCGTTCGCGGTGCTGCTGCCGGTGCGGACCGTCGGCGTAATGGGTGACTACCGGACTTACGACTATGTGTGCGGCTTGCGCGCGGTCACCTCGCTCGATGGCATGACGGCGGACATCTACCCGTTCGATGCAGCCTTCCTCAGCCGCGTCGCGACGCGCATCGTGAACGAAGTGCAGGGCATCAATCGCGTCGTCTACGACTACACCTCCAAGCCGCCGGGAACGATCGAATGGGAATGAAGTGTGGCGTCGCTCTTGCCGCGCTGCTGACCGTGGCTGCAGCGCCTCCCAAGCTCGATCCGGATACCGCCGCCTGGTGGGCAACTACGGCGAAGCTTTCGAACGATGCGATGCAGGGGCGGGACACCGGATCGCCAGCCTACGAACAGGCCGCGCTGCTGGTCGCATCCCGGTTCCAGGCACTGGGGCTGAGACCTGCGGGGGAGAAGGGCACTTTCCTCCAGCGCGTGCCGATGCACGAGATGAGGATCGAGCGCGCGAACTTCCGCATCGGCAATCGCGCGCTCGTCTTCCTTCACGACCTGACGATCAATCCGACTGCCGGGATGCCGGCGCGGGTCGACGCGCCACTTGCCTTCGGGGGCTATTGCGGTGCCGACGCGCTGGAGAACGTGCGCGGCAAGATCGTCATCTGCCACGGCACCCATCGCGAGCGGCTTCCGTCCGCGGCGGATCGCGACAAGGCCGTCCGGGCAGCCGGTGCTGCGGGTATCCTCACCATTGCCGATCCGGGATTCACCGTGGAGCCGCCCCGTTGGCCCTATGCATATGCGCGGACAGTGACGCTCGCGACTGAGCCTCGGAAGGCCGACCCGTTCCTCCGAATGACGCTGAAGGCGGATTCGCTCGGCAAGCTACTCGGCGGTACGGGCAAGAACGCGCGAGTGTTGATCCGGACCGGCAGTGCCGGTGGGCCGCTGCCGAGCTTCGCCATCCCGAACCGCTTGCGCGCGACCTTCACGATCCGCGAGCGCGACATCTCTTCGCCGAACGTGCTGGCCCTCATGCCGGGATCCGACCCGGCGCTTGCCGACCAGGCGATCGTCTTGTCGGCGCACCTCGACGGCTACGGTCCGGGCGAGCCGGTCAATGGCGACCGCATCTACAACGGTACGCTCGACGACGCGGCTTACGTTGCGCTGCTGATGCGGCTGGCTGAGCGGCGCCATGGCAAGCCGTTCCGGCGCCCGATCCTGTTCGCGGCTTGGGCGGGCGAGGAGAAGGGGCTGCTCGGATCTCGCTGGTACGTCCAGCACATGACGGTCCCGAAGGCGGGCATCGCCGGCATGATCAACCTCGATCAGCTCCGGCCGATCTTCCCGCTCCAGCTGCTGACGGTGCACGCGCTCAACGACACCAGCCTCGGCGATGACGCCCGCGCCGTTGCGCAGAGCCTCGGGATTGAAGTCCAGAAGGACCCGGAGCCGGAGCGGAACCTGTTGCAGCGTTCGGACCAGTGGCCGTTCATGCAGCAGGGCATCCCCGCAACGGCGTTCGTGTTCGGCTATCGGCCGGGCTCACGAAGCGAGCAGATCTACCGGCAGTGGTACCGCACCGGCTACCACAAGCCGCAGGATGATCTGAAGCAGCCGATGGACTGGAAGGCGGCGGCCGACTTCAACCGCTTCTTCTACCAGCTCGTCGAGCGCGTTGCCGATCAGCCGGCAGCGCCGTCTTGGAAGCCCGGAAGCGCCCTCCGGCCCCGCTAGATTTCGGTCGCGGTCTGTTCCTGGTGCGGGTCAGAAATCCGCCGTTAACAGTAACTTGGCATTTACCGGTGGATTGACTCGGCGCCGGCTCGGCGCTGTCCATAGCGAAACGTCGCAATTGCGGGAGCGTTCTGAAGGCCGGATGAGAAACTCGACAATGACTTTGGTGGCCGCGGTTGTGCTCGCTGCCTCCTCTACGGCCTCGGACGCGAAGATCCGCTTGTTCGGCAGCCATCGCGCGAAGCCGCCCGCCCAGGCACAGGTTCAGCCCGGTCCGTTGCCGGTGCCCTACCGCTACACGAACGGTGCGGCGCCGAAAGCGCACAAGGACTTGGTCGCGCGGTTCAACAAGGTGGGTCTCAGCCCCGGTCAATATGTCTGGGCCACGCAGGTGCCGGCGGCCGGCGACACCAGCATTGTCGTCGACCTGATCACCCAGATGACCTACGTCTACCGGGGCGACGAGCTGATCGGCGCTTCGACGATGTCGAGCGCGAAGACCGGCCACATCACGCCCTATGGCTTCTGGACCATCCTCGAGAAGCGGCCCTTCTATCGTTCGAAGAAGTACGACAATGCGCCCATGCCTTTCATGCAACGCATCGATGATTACGGGATCGCCTTCCATGGCGGCGTGAACCCTGGCTATCCGGCGAGCCACGGCTGCATGCGCTTGCCGATGAAGTTCGCCGAGAAGCTCTACGGCGTGACCAAGGTCGGCACCAAGGTGGTGATCGAAGGCTAAAAAGGTGCGCGGGCCGGCGTTCCGGCCCGCGCCTCTCAGTACGACCTACCGCCGGCCGCGGCCGGTATTCTCGCTATTGTTGGTCCCGAGCGTCGCGTCGGCGACCGGGCTCGGTGCGCTTTGCGGTTCCGTGGACAGGCGGGTGGGGTTGTTGAGTTCCATCACTTCCGGTGAGGAGCCGCCTTGGCCCTGACCGGTCTGCTGACCCGTCGATCCCTGGGTTTGCTGCTGGCCGCTCGATCCCGTCGTCGTCTGGCTGCCCCGCTGCTGACCGCCACCTTGGCCCTGGCTCTGCCGGTTCTTGCGCCAGCTGTCGAAGTCCTGGTGGAACTGCTGCTCGCGTTCGCGGCAATAGTCCTGATAGTCGGCGTCGAGCGCACTCATCTGGCGATCGCGCCAGCTGCGGTAATGGTCATCCTGGTGGCTGCTGAAGTTGCGCGGGGAGCGCTCCCAGTCGCTAGAACCGCCGAAACCGCCCTGGCTCTGTCCCGATCGGCCGTAGTCGCCCTGGAAGCCGCCAAAGCCGTGCTCGCGCCCGTAGCCAGAGCCACGATGTTCGCGGTCCTGATGATGGGTGCCGCGGTACTGCCGGTCGTCGTCGCGGAACCATGAGCGCGCTTCGTCGCCCATGCGGTCGAAAAAGCCGCGGTCGCGGTCATGATCGCCGCGCCTCAAGTTGCGGTCGCGATCGCCCAGCATGAAATTTCGATTGCGGTCGCTGGAGTCGTCCTCCCAGCCGCGATCCCGCCGGTCATAGTCGCTCGAGCCGCGCCAGCCGCGTTCGCGATCGTCGTCACGCCAGCCGCGCTCACGTTCACGATCCCGGTCGCTGCCGCGATCCCAACCTTCGTCATATTCCCGAAGATAGCCGTGCTGGGCCATGCCAATTTCCTCCTGGTGATTGAACTTGGGCAATGATGCCGACTCCCGAAACGAATGGAGGCGGCACCGGATGCGCAGTTCGTCGAACAAGAGTGGGGCTGGTCGCAGGCTGTTAAGTGGCGCGAGCCTGCGGCGAGTGCACCGGGAGCTCGAGGGTGGTCAGCAGGCCCGGGTGGTTGTCTGCCAGCACCAGCTTGCCGTCGTGCAGATGGGCGATTGCCTCGGCCAGTGCGAGGCCGAGGCCCGCGCCTTCTTCAGACCGGCTGGAGTCGAGCCGTCCGAAGCGCCGGCGCGCTTCCTCGCGGCGTTCGGCGGGGATGCCCGGTCCATGGTCGCCGACTTCGATCTGGATAACGCGGTCGCCGGGCTGCACCCGGACCTGGATCACGCCGCCTTCCGATCCGTAGCGGATCGCATTCTCCACGAGATTGCTGATCGCCTGAGCGAGCAGCTGACGGTGACCGAAGAGCGGGACCGGGCGTGCTGGGCGGTTAAAATCGAGCCGAGCGCCTCGTTCGTCTGCGAGCGGATCGTACATCTCGGCCAGCTCCGCCCCGAGCTCACCAGCGTCGAACCACGTGAACTGCTTGCGCCCGGTGAGCGCCTCCGAGCGGCTGATCTCGAGCACGCCGCTGAGTATCCGCATTAGCGCATCGGCCTGCCGGATCACGCTTCCGAGCTGCTCCTCCTGCTCACGCGGGTCGCTTGCCTCGGCGGCGGCTTGCGCTGCAGAGCGCAGGCGGCTGACGGGCGAGCGAAGGTCATGAGCGAGGCTGTCGGTCAACAGCCGAAGCTCCTCCATCAGCCCCGTGATCCGGTCGAGCATGGCGTTGATCTGGCTGCCGAGCCGGTCGAAGGCATCGCCGGCGCCTGACAGGGGGACACGCCGCGAAAGGTCGCGCGCGCTGATGCGGTTGGCTACGGCCGCGATGTCGCCGATCCGCTGCCCGACATATTGCGCCAGCACGACACCGCACAGCAGGCCGAGCAGTACGGCGACGACAACGGCGATGAACATCGAGCGCTCGAGCGTGTCGCGGATTGCGAAGCCTTCCCCGGCGATACGGCCGCTGACGAGCCATTCGCCCGTCGGAAGGTGATGAATCATGAGCGCCGCCGGACGCGGGGTGGGTTGCCGCTTCAGCCGAACGAGAACGTTATGGAAGCCGTCCGGGCGTGGCAGGAAGCTTGCAGGTCGCGTCTCGAGATTGCCCATCCGCTCACGTCCGTCGGGCTCGATCAGGGCAATGACGGTCTGTGCGTCACCATAGGTCATCGTGTCGGCGACGGCATCGTCGAGCGCCGGCCGGCCGCCTGTGCGATAGACGTCGGAAAGGACCTTCGCTTGCTCCGCAACCTGTTGCCTGACCGTGAGCACGGCATCGTCGTGCGTGCGGAAATAGATGAAGCTGATGACGGCCAGGTTTGAGATGAGAACGAGCAGCCCCGCAAGCAGGGCGATGCGTAAGGTCGTTGGCACGGGCATGATCTTACCGCGCTAGGCGGCGAGCATGTAGCCCGCGCCTCTGACGGTATGCAGCAGTGGCTTCTCGAAACCCTCGTCCAGCTTGCGACGAAGCCGGCTGACATGGACGTCGATGACGTTCGTGCCGGGGTCGAAGTGGTAGTCCCAGACCTGCTCGAGCAACATCGTGCGCGTGACCACCCGGCCCTCGTTGCGGGCGAAATATTCGAGCAGCAGATATTCGCGCGGCTTGAGGTCGAGCTTCTTGCCTGCTCGCTTCACCGTTCGCGACAGCGGGTCGATCTCGAGGTCGCCGACCGTGAGCCGATGATCGGCCGGGTCGACGCGCGACTCTCGCCGGCGCAGCAGCGCATTCACCCGCGCCAGCAGCTCGGCAAAGGAGAAAGGCTTCACCAGATAATCGTCCGAGCCGCACTCCAGCCCTTCGATCCGGTCGCCGACCGACGCCAGCGCCGAGAGGATCAGTACCGGCGTATCGATCCGGGCGGCCCGAAGCGCCTTCAGGACCGAAAGCCCGTCCAGCACCGGCAGCATCCGGTCGAGAACGATGAGGTCGAAGCTTCCGTCGGTCGCGCGAAACAGCCCGTCCTGGCCGTTGGTTGCCAACTCGACGCTGTGCCCCTCCTGATTCAGGCCTTTGGCCAGATAGGAGGCGGTCTCGCGATCGTCTTCGATGAGGAGGATCTTCCGGCCCATGTCGCGTCGAGAACTCCGCTGTATTCTGTCAGAAAGTGGCCGGACAGCAATGCTGGGAGCCGGTCACGCAGGTCCGCCGTCAAGGGCGCAACGCCGCATCATAGTACGCTCGCCGTCGCACGCCGTTAACGTGCGTGTTAAATGCTGTTCATGTCGCGGCTCGCCCGAAAGTTGCGCCTTGCCACGCCTGCGCTAGGCTGAGCGGCGAGATGATCGCCCAGAAGACTCGGTATGCGTTGCGTTCCCTGCTGTTCCTCGCCGAGGAGCAGGAGGGCGCCCCGGTGCAGCTGAGCCGGATCGCAGAGACGCAGCGTGTCCCGCCCAAGTATCTCGAGCTGATCATGCTCGACCTCAAGAAAGCGGGGCTCGTGAAGA